>WIAF01000008.1 GCA_014055465.1 Nitrospira sp. CR1.1 | reverse complement strand
GGGTATGGACGCGGGGAGGGCGGGCGTGACGGACAGTATCCCTCGCTCGGACGCCAACAGGACACGGCGTCACAGGACAGGGCTTCAGAGGCGGAAGGCGGCCGGTTGCGAGGGTTTTCTCCGCTGGTGAACGGCCAGATTGCCGGCGAAGAACGGTTGAGCCGGAACCCCATCGGCAATATGTTGATGTCGGCAGATATGGATGCGAAGTGGGCGGCCGAAATTCGGCGTGAAGAAGCGGCCGCGATGGAAGCCGGCCTCAAGGATGTGTTCTACGGGTATGACCGGTATAACGTGGCGGACAATGACGGCGTGGCGTCGCTGACGGGGAACGCGGTCTGGCTCAAGGAGAACCCGCAAGCCCTCCTCAAGATCTCCGGGCACTGCGATGAACGCGGCACCCATGATTACAATCTCGTGCTCGGTGAAAAACGTGCCAAGGCGGCGAAGAGTTTCCTGGTCGACATGGGCGTCAACGCCCAGCAGGTCGCGATCATCTCCTACGGGAAGGATCGCCCCTTCTGCGCCGATCATGACGAAGCCTGCCATCAACAGAACCGGCGCGGCCACATGTTGCTGCGCAAATAGACGAGAGGGCCCCGGCGCCTGCCTGCGAGGCGCCGGGGCCAGGTTTCATCACGTCGGGCCCTTCCGGTATCTTTCTCTCCTCACTTTCTCGGTCGCATCGTTTCCATCCACCATGAAGACAGGCGGCGTGTAGCAGCCTCCTCGTATCTTAACCCTGAGACGCGTCCCGCCGGTTTTCCGACAGTGGCGGGGCTGAGCAGCGGCAGGTCTGTTCCTCTGCTATGACAGAGGGTGACAATACGCGCAAGCTTATGGTATTGAGCCACTGCAGGCGACAGACGTTCTGCCGCCTATTTCGCCGAAGGAGTACGATTGTGAACCAGCGCTTTGGAATTACTGTGAAGTTTTTGATTTCAGCCGATTCTCCCGAGGAGGCCGAAGAGATCATCGAATCAGGCTGTGAGAAGATGGCATCGTCCATTCACGAGGGGGATGTCAGCTACGAAGGCATTGAGGATATAGAAGAGGAAGACGAGTAATGAGGAGGCCCGTCCCATCCGTCTCTGCCGCCCGTCTCCGGTGCCCGTCTCGTCGCGAAGCAGGACTGGCGTGGAGGGGCGCAGGTGCGTCCTGCGCCGGTTTCAGCCGGAGGCAGTGGTGATATGACGGATCCCGTTGAGTCTGCCGGAACGCATTCCCGCCCGCCGGGATTTTTGAACCGGATTCACCAATCCAATAAGCAGTACCTCCCGCAGTGGCTCGGGGTACCGGCGCACATTCACCATGTCGCCTACAGGATGGCCAATCCGCCCGTAGAGCGGCCCAATAGCCGCCGGGAGTTTCAGCATCTGCTCCAGGCCCTGGAAATTTCGGAAGGCGCCATCGAGGAGCGGTTCGGCTACGGGTTTAAGGTCGCTCCTAACGGGGATCGTCTTGTCGTCGTGTGGGAAGCGCACACGGAGTACTACAGTTATCAGGTCTGGCATGTGGCGGGTGACTCGAACACTCCGCTCGATTTCGGACCGATCGCGTTTCCCGGCTATCAGATGCCCCTGTGCCCTCTCGGTCTGCGCGTGAATGCGCTCGATCTGCTGTTCCTGCCGCAAGAGTTGCCCCTTGATCGAGAACTGCCGGCGAGGCTTCCCGGCGCCATGGTGTACGGGAGCCGCATTCTGGGAGACGAGATCGTCGCGGTGACGAGCTTTACGCCCGATGAGTTCGATCGAGAACGGTACCTGATTTGTTCCACCTCCGAGCAAGCGCTTCGGCAGCAGGTGGCCAAGATTGTCGATACGATCGTCGCCATCGAGAACTACTATCATCTGGTCATGTTGCCGATGAAGGCCTTCTCCCGGGCTGTCGATCAAATCCATGATTATGAGCAGCGCCACCTCTATCAACGGGCCGTGTTGATCGAACAATTAGGCGGGACGGCGCCGCCGACGATGCAGAAATGGCTGACGGTGCTCACCCAGGACCTGTTGCAGGTGAGTCGGCTGGCGGAGTCGATGCGGTACCGGCTCTCCGCCTCGGTGCCATACGACCGCATCGTGCAGAGTAACCTGGTTGCGTTACAGGAGCAGCCCTATCCACCGCTGCGTCAGATTTCAGAGTATGTCAGTTGGAAAATCACCGGGGTTACCGATGGCTATCAGCAGTTGCTCCGCCGTATCGATGCCATGGAGAAGGATTTTGAAGCGACCGTGGCGGTGCTGCGCACGCATATCGAGTTACGCCTGCAAGAGCAAAATATCCAATTGCAGGATCAGAATATGAAGCTGCTGGCCAGCGTGGATTCGACGACGCGGGCACAGGCGATTCTGCAGCGCACGGTGGAAAGTCTGTCCGTGATCGTCATTACCTACTACCTGACGGGGTTGGGCAGCTACGTGCTGAAGGCCTGTTACGAAATGGGGTGGGTGAAAAATGCCAACGTGGCCACGGCGATTTTTGTGCCGATCGCCTTTGCGATTTCGTTTGCCCTCATGACCGTGGGGCGAAAAATCATCGTCAAACGGATGGCGAGTCCCGCCGGGGATCCTGCCGGGCACTAAGCCCAGACCTGTACGTTCCACCCCGCCGAATCCCGTCATCATTGGCATGGGCGAAGCCGCCGGCAGCCGTTCCTGACGGTCAGACGCCGGTTAGGCAGCCGTCAGTTCCTGTCTGGCTCTCTCGTGTCCGACAGCGGACTCCTCGAGTACCTGGCCGATCAAGCGTTGAAGCCGGCTCTGTTCGTCCCGCCGCACCAGGATGAACTCGACACCTGCTTTCCGTTCAGTAGCCCAGCGAACCTTCGCCAGCCCCACATTCAGCGGCCGGGCCTGGTCCGGGGCCATGACGTGCAATTCGAGGTAATCGCCGGGCCGGACGGGAAGCGTGGTTTCGATGGCGCAACCAGGGGCGGAGAGATTGACGACCGTGCCTTGGCCGATCATCAAGTCGCCGGAAAGCCGGACGGGATAGGTAACGGCGACGCGAGTGGATGAACGAAGTTCCGTGTCCATGTGAAGGCCTCCTTGCCTTGTCCCTCTACTCCTGAGGGCTTACAGACCTTTTCGGTAGGGTATTTCCCGAACTTGAGTCTGACAGGTCGGGAAAGTAGCCCATTCATGCCAGACGGGAACGTTTTACAATTTCTGGGAGGGGGTGATGAGGTCAGGGGAATTGCTTGCACAGCCTGCAGGAGCTTTTCGGTCTGAGCGTCAGGACATGGGAATGGCAGGGATCGGCCGGGGGTGTTTGCTCGTTGCGAAAGGCGGTTGATTTCGAGGGCGGAAGAGCGTATCCATCTCCGGACGTTGGCAGAATCGACCATCGTGCGACGTCTGATGAAAGGCTCATGTGGAGCGCCGCGATACTCCCCGTTATGAAATACAAGTGCCGCTGACCTTCTCCGGGCAGGCGATCGACGGCAGCGGATTGATCACCAGTCTTTCCAAGGATGGCTGCCACGTCACGAGCGAAGAGTCGCTCCCCATGCGCGCCAACTTGTCTTTGCATGTCCAATTCCCCGCGCCCTATGAGCCCCTGACCGTCGAAGTGGCTGAAGTGCGTTGGACAAATGCCACAGGTTTCGGCCTGGTGTTTGTGCATGTGCACGACGAAGAGCATGTGCGGTTGCAGCGGTTTATTGACTGGTTGACACGGACTCAGAACAATTAACGCTGCTGTCGCTCGACCTCAATCAGCTATGCGTCGCGTTCGGGGTTCGACGCCAGCCGCTGTCAGGGATGACCCCGCCGTCCTTGTGACAGCCGTTCCCGCATTCCGAGCCATTGCCGTGGGTCAAACCTCGCAGGCGTTTCCAATACGCTCCTCACGCGCCGATTCTCCGGCTTTCAGGGCGTGCGTCCTCTGCCTGTCTCTCCAGCAACCCGGTGACCCGCGTAGTTCGGGGTAATCATCGTGAACAGCAGATGCCGCAGGAGCGGATCCGCACGATCCTGTGTCAGATTCCACGACATCGGCGCATAAAAATTCCGACGAGCCGGTGCGGTGGTTGCGGTTAGGGGAGGGATCAGGCAGGATACCGCATGGCTCATCAACGGTGCCGAATATGAATACGGATTCTGCCATGGACCTGGCTCAACTGCACACGCCCTGCGTGATGATCATCTTTGGCATCGATGGTGATCTCGCCAAGCGAAAGCTGCTTCCCGCCCTCTATAACCTGATGGCAGGGCATTTTCTTCCCGAAAGATTCGCCATTGTGGGATTGGACCGGTCGGAGATGACGACCGAAGAATTTCGCGTGAAGTTGGATCGCGTCATGCCCGAATATCTGCCGGAGAAGGCAGATCGCTCCGTCTGGCAGACCGTGTCGCAGCGGGTGCATTACATGGCGGGTGACTTTCAGGAAGGGGCGACCTACCGCCGGCTGAATGACCTGCTTCAACAAGTCGATGCCTCCGCCGGCACGCAGGGCAATTATATGTTTTACATGGCGACGATACCCGGCTTGTTCGGCCAGATTGTGACGCATCTGGGGGAATACGGCCTGACGGTGGAGCGGAGCGGCATCTGGCGGCGTGTCATCATCGAAAAACCGTTCGGGCATGACCTGGACTCGGCGCGGGCCCTCAATCATGAACTGCAGCGAGTGCTGCAGGAACGACAGATCTACCGGATCGATCACTATCTCGGCAAAGAAACGGTGCAGAACATCCTGGTGTTCCGGTTTGCCAACGGTATCTTTGAGCCGGTGTGGAACCGGCAGTATATCGATCACGTGCAAATCACGGTGGCAGAGAGTCTCGGGGTCGAACACCGCGGCCGGTATTATGAGCAGGCCGGCGCATTGCGGGACATGGTGCCGAATCACCTCCTGCAGTTGCTCTCCTTTTTGGCGATGGAGCCCCCGAATTCCTTTGCCGCGGACGCGGTGCGTGATGAGAAAGCGAAGGTCTTGCGAGGAGTTGTTCCGCTCAGTTCGCTCGATGTCCTGCGGTTTGTGGCGTTTGGCCAGTATGGCGAGGGCGCAATCGACGGGAAGCCTGCCGTCGGGTATCGGGCGGAGCCGCACGTGGGGCCGGAGTCGATGACGGAGACCTTTGTGGCGATGAAATTATTCATCGACAACTGGCGTTGGGCGGGAGTGCCGTTTTACCTGCGGACCGGAAAACGCATGACGCAACGGTTGACGGAAATTGTGGTCCAATTCAAACGGGCGCCGTTCATGTTATTTCGAAAAACCCAAGTCGATCGGTTGGCCCCGAATGTGCTCGTCATCCGTATTCAGCCGGACGAGGGAATTTCGCTGCGGTTCGATGCCAAGATTCCCGGACCGACCGTGCGAATCGGGACGGTGGATATGGATTTTCAGTATGCCGACTATTTCGGGAATGCCCCGCATACCGGGTACGAAACGCTGCTTCACGATGCGATGGCCGGTGACGCGACGTTGTTTCAGCGGGCGGACAATATCGAACTAGGTTGGTCGGTCGTGCAGATGATTCTGGATGTCTGGAAGTCTCTTCCCGGGCCGGCGGCTTTTCCGAATTACCCGAGCGGAAGCTGGGGCCCGCCGGAAGCAGAGGCGCTGTTGCGGCGCGAGGGCCGCGAGTGGTGGAACTGCGGGCAGGCGTAGGCTGCGGCCTGAAGTCGAAAGCGAGGTCATTGATGGCGCAGGCGGGGATGGAGATTGCCACTCTGGCAGGGGGCTGCTTTTGGTGTCTGGAAGCGGTGTATGACCAAGTCAAAGGCGTGCAATCCGTTGAATCGGGATATATCGGCGGAGAAGTGGATACGCCGACGTATGAACAGGTCTGTGGCGGGCGAACGGGGCATGCCGAAGCGGTGCGAGTGAGCTTCGATCCTGCCGTGGTCAGTTTTCGTGATCTACTCGAGATATTTTTCGTGATTCACGATCCGACGACACGGAATCGGCAAGGGAACGACGTCGGCACCCAGTATCGATCGGCGATTTTCTACCACACGCCGGAACAGCAGCAGGCGGCGCAGGAGATGATCGCCCTGGTGACTCAAGAGGGCCTGTACCCCAACCCGGTGGTGACCGAGGTGGTTCCGGCGACCCGGTGGTTTGAAGCCGAGGCGTATCACCAGGAATACTTTGCCCGTCATCCCCTCGAAGGCTACTGCACATACGTGGTGGGGCCGAAAGTCGCGAAATTCCGCCAGCGGTTTTTGGCGTTGCGTAAGGCTTGAGGCTCCCCGGTGCAAGGTCGAGCTAAGAGGTCTTGAGCAGCCTCATGATGCCGTCGCGCAGGTCCTTGATCAGGCTGGGTTGTTGGGTGACCTGGTGAGGTTTGACGAGGAGCTCTGCCTGCGGGGGACAAAACGGCCACTCGATCGTATTCTTGCCTTGAACCTGCGCGAGGATGTTCTCTTCACCCGATCCCTCGGCCGGAGCATGGATGACGATCATGGGATCTTTGGGATCGAGCAGGCAGGTTGAGTCATAGCCGGCCTGGCGGTGTTGGTCAGGCTTGAAGAGCGGCACTTTGTGGGCCCCGGTGGAGAACACCGTATCGCCATCACGAATCGGTCCATCCGGCGCGAGTGAAAAGAGCAGCATCGGCGTCAACAGGATGACCGCTGCTGCAGCCGCAATGGACCACAGCGGGGGCTCGGCTCCCTGCCCAGAGGACTGTGTGCCCCGGTTCATGCCCGCCGTCTGGCCTCCTTGCGATAGGACTTGCGTCCACGGAGAAACTGTTTCACACTCACGCCCCCGCACCGGCGTCATCTTACCCGATGCGCGGGAGAAAGGCGCGCGGCGTCAGTCTCCATGGTGTATTGTCCAATGTGTTCTGGCAGCGCTAAGCGGGTGACCCGCCATGGCTGGCGGGATTTCCTGATGCGTGTGATCGGGTTCTATCCGTTTCGATGCACCCTGTGCCTCTACCGCTTCCGCTTGCGCCGCCGAACCTGATGCCGACCGGCACACTCGATCTGTTCTAAACGGGTACAGTCTTGTGGCGATCTGGGACAGGCGTCCAGAAAATGATAGCTGCGCTGTCGTGAAAAACGTGACTTGCAACGCCCTAGGGTGTTTCAGTAGGATCCTTCCTTAACGTCGCGCATGGCTTCTGCCGAATGAGTGGGTGAGATGTCGTATTGCGGTAAGTGCTCCGGTTATACAAAACGTTCACGCCGTCAGGGGCTGCTGGATTTTTTCTTTTTCCTGATCGGATATTACCCGTACCGCTGTTTGCGATGTGGTCGGCGAACCCATCTTCGTCAGCGCGTCTGATCTCTCCTTCTTCCCCCTATCCTATCCCATTCTGTCTACCCCAACGAAAGCCGTGTGGCTGCCGCGAAACAAATGCGGGTTGTTGCGGGCCACGAGCTCGACCTGACCCGCGCCGCCGATCGTCTGCTACAGCAAATCCTCTTCGGCATCACTCGCGGCGGCCTCATGCGAGACGGAGTCAGCTTTCAGGTCGGAGAAGTTGAAGAGTGAATGATCCAGGAGTAGCGACGGAGCGATGTTGCCGAGTGCGGCGAACATGCTGTCGTTGGAGCCGGGAAACCGCTGATTCCAGTCTTGCAACATCTGCTTGACCTGCTTGCGTTTCAAGTCTTCCTGCGAGCCGCACAGATCGCAGGGGATGATCGGAAACTGAAGCAGGGTGGCATAACGAGCCAGGTCGGCCTCCTTGACATAGGCCAGCGGTCGAATGACCACATGGCGGCCGCTCTTGGAGCGCAACTTCGGCGGCATCGCCTTCATCTTGCCGGTGAAGAAGAGATTCAGCAGCAGGGTCTCCAGAATATCATCTCGATGATGGCCCAGCGCAATTTTGGTGGCACCTAATTCCGTGGCGAGACGATAGAGGTGGCCGCGGCGGAGGCGGGAACAGAGCGAGCAGGTGGTCTGACCTTCTGGAATCAGCCGTTTGACTACGGAATAGGTATCGCGCGTTTCAATGTGGAAGGGGACGCCGCGCCGAGTCAGGTAGTCCGGGAGCACATGGGCCGGGAATCCCGGCTGCTTTTGATCCAGATTGACGGCCATGATCTCGAAGTGAATCGGGGCTCGGCTGCGTAGCGACAGGAGAATTTCCAACAGCCCGTAACTATCTTTTCCTCCCGAGAGACACACCATGACCTTGTCGCCGTTCTCAATCATACGGTAGTCCGCAATGGCTTGCCCCATGAGACGGCAGAGGCGAGTCTCCAGGCGTTCAATGTCGTCGGATTGTGCGGGCGGACGTGCAGGGGACGAAATGGGTCTGATAGTCGTGGGTTGCATGGCCATGCATTCTATCCCAAGAAGGGGCGCGAATGGGATAGGCTGAGCCCCCCGCCTCATCCGATTTCTGACCCGGCTGAGAGTATTCCTACGGGCGATTCCCCATTCACAGCGTCGGCGTAGGTGAGATCCCACCATCGACTCTCACCGGGGTTCATGCTGCCTGAGGGTTTTCCCTGATCATCGAAGAGGATCGTCTTGTGATGCTCAAGCACAATTTTTGCGAGCTGCTATAGTTGAAACAGGACAAAACGGCGCCGGACGGGGCTTTTTGGTGGTTGGACGATGGGGCGGACACAGAGTCATCGGCGACAAAGGCCTGGGGTGGGCGATGGCGCACCCCTGTGGTCAGAGTGGACTGACGAACAGCTGCTTGATCTCCGCATGTGTGATCTGGACCTGCGCCTCGACGGCACCTTCTATCAGCAGCCGATCGAACAACTGTATCATGAATTGGAGGCGCGGCGTCTGGTATTCAGGCCGCACTTCTGGCTGTCGGATGAGTGGTTTACGCCGGACGGGGTGCCGGGAATTGCCGTCCCGTTTTATCTCGCGCATCCGCGGTTGGCGAAGTTGGAAGCCAGCCAAATGTTGGAAGTGGAGGGGGGCACCCACGACTGGTGCATGCGCATCCTCCGGCATGAGGCCGGGCACGCGATTGAAAACGCCTTCTTACTGCGGCGCCGCCGGCGTCGCCAGAAACTCTTCGGGCGCTCCTCGCAACCCTATCCTGAATATTACACCCCGCGGCCCTATAGCCGGAGTTTCGTGCGCCACTTGGATGTCTGGTATGCCCAGAGCCATCCGGATGAGGACTTTGCCGAAACGTTTGCCGTGTGGCTGGATTCGGGGTCGCTGTGGAGAGAACGCTACCGTGGGTGGCCGGTGATGAAGAAGCTGGATTTCATGGAACGACTCATGAGTGAGCTTGCCGGCGTATCGCCGATGGTCACGGGGCGGCAACAATTGGATCCCTTGTCCCGCATTTACAAGACGCTGCGGGATCACTATGAGGAGAAGCGGAAGCATTACGGAATCGGCCGAGCCCCATCCTATGACACGGACTTGAACAAGTTATTCTCGGCCGGGCTCGCCTATGCCAAAAACCCCAGCGCTGCTGAGTTTCTCCGTCGAACAAGGAAGGAGATTCGCCGCCGGGTCGCCGAGTGGACGGGTGAGTATCAATACACGATCGATCAGGTCATGGAGGGCATGATCGAACGATGCCATGCGTCGAGGTTGCACCTGACCCAGCAGAAGGAGCAGGCCAAACTCGACTTTGCAATACTTCTGACCGTGCAGACCATGAACTATTTGCACAGCGGGAGACATAAGGTGGCGTTATGAGGCGAATGCGGGTGCTCGTGCTCATGCACAAAGATCTGGTCCCACCTGAACAGCTCAATGGCCAGGACCTGGAGACCGCCGCGTGGAAAACCGAGTATGACGTGGTCTCGACATTACGTAAGCTCGGCCATGAGGTGCAGGCGCTCGGCGTCAAGAGCGACTTGGAAGTCATTCGCGCGGCGGTGGAAGATTGGAAGCCGCACATCGCCTTCAATCTGCTGGAAGAGTTCGACGGCATGGCGGTGTACGACCAGAATGTCGTGTCGTATCTCGAATTGATGCGAATTCCCTACACCGGGTGCAACCCGCGCGGACTCATGCTGGCGAGGGACAAGGCTTTAGCCAAGCAAGTGATGTCCTACCATCGGATTCCCTATCCGGAGTTTATGGCCGTTCCCCTTCATCGCATGGTGCGCCGCCCCAAATATCTGCCGTTCCCGTTGATCGTGAAGTCAATTACCGAAGAAGCGTCGCTGGGCATTTCGCAGGCCTCCATCGTCGATGACGACGAGAAGTTGCGCGAGCGCGTGGCGTTCATCCATGACAATGTCGGAACCGGAGCGCTCGTCGAACGGTATATCGAAGGGCGTGAATTGTATGTCGGCGTGATGGGCAACGCGCACTTGCAGGTCTTCCCGGTCTGGGAATTGGTCATGGATAAGATGCCGGACGAGGCACGGCGCATCGCGACCCAACGGGTGAAATGGAGCCGTAAGTACCAGGACAAATACGGCATCCGTTCATGCGAAGCGAGGAATCTGCCGGAAGGAGTGGTGGATCATATTCAGCACCTGGCTAAGCGCGTCTATCGTGCCTTGGGGCTGAGCGGCTATGCGCGCATCGACATGCGGATGGACCATGCGGGAACGGTCTATGTGATTGAAGCCAATCCCAATCCTCAGATCGCCAGCGGCGAAGACTTCGCCGACTCGGCCGAAAAAGCCGACCTCGCCTACAAAGACCTGCTGCAGGAATTGTTGCAGGTGGGGCTCCGATGGCGCCCCGCCCAAGCCGCCTGACAGCCGATGAAACGTCTCCCCAGCGTCGTTCTCGTTTCGCTCAAAGCTTCGACGTACTCCGACGGTACGCCTTAGTTTTTCGCTCACTGCGGCCTTGCTGGAAAGCCGTTTGAGCGGCTGCCAACATGAGAATCGCTACGGGCAAGCGTCGTTCTCGCGGCACTCAAGCCCGTTAAGACACTGCGCCCAAGTCTGCTTCTGGCGCTCGTGCAGATCTCCAACACCCACAGCGTACTATCGGCGGGATGATGACTACGGCCCCCAACGAACGCCGAACAGCAGGGCCACGCTGGTGTTGTCGTTCGGGATGGGCGGCGAGAGGGTGATGTGGTGCAGATTCACCATGAGGGTCGTGGAGAACGCGATTTTCGGTCCGACCTGATATTCCAGGGACATGCCTAGCGGAATGAAATGGCTGGTGTCGTTGCGATCGATCTTGGCGGGCCCGCTGCCGCGATTGAGATCGGCATGCAGGATGCCCAGTCCGGCAAAGGGCACGAGATTGAATCCACTGTTCAGGCGGAGATGGTATTTCGCCACGCCGGCGACGCCGATTTGGGTCAGATCACCGACCGGGGTGAAGAGAGCCATCGCGCCGAACGAAAAATTTGGATCCATGTAGTAATCGAGACCAAACCCCAGCGCGAAGGTCGTATTGTTCGTCGTACCGGTCCAGAGTCCGAGATCGGTGGCAAAGCCCCAGTGCGTATCCTGCGGCTCCGCCGATCTGGCGGCGCAGGGCCACAGGAGGCCGATCAAGGCAAGGCTGACCAGAAAGAGCCGAATCCGTCGTGTGTACGTCATAGTCCCACGATCTAAGGGTGATGGGCTGTATGTAGCATAGGCCTATGCCTTGAACAAGCGCTGATACCATCACCGCTTGCCGCTCAGGGTTGTCAATGCGCGCAAGGCTTCAGTATGCTGGGTCCACCTGTGGGAGGCATGGTATGAAAAAAGAATCGATGACACCGGCTGAGGCTGCGGACGCATTGTACAAACTGATTCCACGCCGGATTACCGTGGACATGTTGCGTGATTACGGGATCGAGGGTGAGGACGCGCAGGAGGATGCCCTGACGCGCGAAATGCTGTCCTTCACGCTCTATTGGGTTTTGGCCGCCATCAATGCGCATATTCCGCGCAAGTATCGCGATCTGGTGTTTCACAGGGTGATGGAGCTGATTCATGCCGATTGGGAGCAGGAGTACAAGCTCGGGGCGGTGCAATGGGAGGCGTACCTCGACGAGGTGGAAGATCGCCGTGCACGGTATGCGCCGGTGGGAGATTATGAGGGCGGCGCCATGGCGGCATCCGAAGAGATCTCAGATCTGCTCGAAAACGAGGGATTGATCCAACCGGAAGACCGCCCGAAGTTACTGGTCTTGCTTCCTGATCTGGTACCTCTGGACAAATATCAAGAGTTACTCAGTCAGTGCGTATAGCCGAGAGGTTTCGAAACGCTGCCTGCTGTGTTCATGCGGTACGTCGCGGCGTACCACTCAATACGGGTCGGCGGTGTCCCTCGCTCATTGCGACCTTGCCGGACGGTCGTTGACGCATCCCGCAGGACGTTCATCTCAAGCGCGTGGGAGCGAACGTTGCTACAGGTACCGGTGTGACAGCGCCTTTCCGCTGTTGTCGAGTTCGTACAGCAGAGGCGCTCCGGTGGGAATGTTGAGCTCCAGCACCTGTTCGCGGGTCAGCTGTTCGAGGTGCATCACCAGCGCCCGCAGGCTATTGCCGTGGGCGGCGATCAGGATGGTTTCTCCCTTGAGCACATAGGGTTTGATGCGACTTTCGTAATAGGGTAAGACCCGCTCCGCCGTATCCTTCAGGCTTTCTCCGCCGGGCGGGCGCACGTCGTAACTGCGCCGCCAGATCTTCACCTGCTCATCTCCGAATTTCTTGGCTGTCTCAGCTTTGTTCAGTCCCTGTAACTCTCCGTACATGCGTTCGTTCAGCGCCTTGTCTTTTTCAATGGGAATAGCCGTCTGTCCGAGCGCTTCGAGGATGAAGCGTAGCGTTTCGTTGGCGCGGGCCAGGACAGAGGAGAAGGCGCGATCGAAGGTGAACCCTGTCAGTTTTGTTCCCGCGGCTTTCGCTTCCTCGATGCCCTTCGGCGAAAGCGGGACGTCTACCCAGCCGGTGAAACGGTTTTCCAGATTCCACTGCGATTCGCCGTGACGAATGAGAACCAGTTTACTCATCGTGCTTCGTCTCCTTGTCGGAAGGGATACGACCTTGTCGCGACAGGTTATGCGATTTCCCCTTCACCCTGTCAAGCTCTCTGTTCCTCCAGGACGCTTGGGTAGGGTGTCTCGGTTGCAATCAGCAGTGGCGCTCAGTACCATGCCGCCGGGTTCTCCCGTGGTTCTTCTCACCCGTGGAACGGATCGATGCCGGATATCTCCCTCTCGGACTGGTCTTCATTGCAAGAGTGGTGGCAGGCGATGGGGCGTCGTCTGCAGGTCGAGGATCGTGTCGAGGCGTTTTTCCGCCGTGCCATGGGGGTGAGCCAGGCCCTTGCAGGCGTGGTGCAGGTTGGCGGAGAGGTCGAATACATTCTCTTTGTGCTGGTGCGTTACTGGATTCCGGTTGTGCTCCCGCCTCCGGGACGGGAACGGGCGTCCAAGGGCGATCCGGACTACTGGCTGGAATCGGAACAGATTTTGAAGGCTGCCGCTGTGCGTTTGCGGGAGCTCAAGCCGCTGATCGAGCTGCTGACCGCCACCAATCCATTACGCGCCGGGACTGCTGAGCCGCCGTCTGCCAGGCCACCGATGGTAGAGGTCGAATTAGCGAATATGCTGCAGGGAATTGCAGAATCTGCCGGCAGCTACGGGGGGCCTGATTACACGTCGGTGATCAAGACCTTCGATCCGGTACCCTTGCGGCAGACCCAGCCCTTTAAACACAACAAGAGAAACAGCGCCGAATTGTGGGTCGTGTTTCTGTTGCGGGAGCATTTCCGGAGCCTCGGGCTGGGCAAGGATCGCTACTGGCCTCTGGTGGCCGGCCTCTGCTCAGCAGCCGGGATCGCCAACCCCAACGGACAGCCCTACGGGCCGGACGAGCTGAAGTCATGGTGGCAGAAGAACTGGCCTCGCACCTATACGCAATTGGAACAGACGCAGGCGGCGCCCGATCTCAGCGGTGCGGCGTACCAACAGGATTTCGATTGGTTCGTTTCTTGGATTGAGTGGCAGCGGCAGCGGATCTCGGAGGTGTAATGCCGTTGAGCTGCGGTGATGATTTACACGGCCGTGAGGCTGGCGGGTTGCGGTTTGGCGGGAGGCCCCTTGGGTCCATCCGGTGGGCCATCTTTGAACATCGCCACGACCAGCCCGATTTTTAACAGGAGCAGCCCGACGCCGACCCACACGACATAGGGCTGTACCCCGCCCAGTTCTCCTAACATCTGCTCTCGAGTTTCTCCGGCTGTGGCCCGTTCACTTTTAATTTTGGCAAGCTGTTCCTTGGCATGCCAGAAATAAATGTAGTTGGCGCTGCCCCCCGCAATGACCCGCCAGACGATGTCGGCGGACAGGTCTTGGGTAATATAAAATGCCATGGCGGGCCCTATGGCATAGATGAGGGCGTAGACATACATCTTCCGATACAGAAACCAGAGAAACGGCTCGAACACAAAGGCCGGCCAATGCCAGGTCAGCGCGAATTGCGGTCCGCCCGGGCCTGAAAATTTTTTGAACGTTTCCAGATATCGGTCGGCATTGGGGCCGATGAAGGCCTTCAAGAGCTCTGTATCCGTCTGCGGAGCGACCTGGTCCGGCTCGATAGCGGCGGCGCGGGCTTCGAGGGCAAACGCCGCCCCGCACTGGTGACAAAAACGGGCCTCGTCGCGGTTTTCTTGCTGGCATTGCGTGCAGGATTTCATATCGCTCCCTTATCCCATCCGCCATCTCTCCCCGTCAAGGGATGCCCCGCTCAACCCCGGGTCTGACCCCTCTGTCTGCCGCGCTGGGAGCCGCGAATGGGCGCTCGGTCGGTTGCTTTCACCTCTGCCCTATGGTAGCTTCGCCGACTCACGAGGGGAGAGCTGTGTCATGCCGACAGGCGAGTTGCGTCTTAATGCCGACCGGTACCTGATGAATACCTACCAGCGCCAGCCGATTTCGATCGTGCGCGGCCGTGGCTCGAAGGTCTATGACCTGGAAGGCCGGGAGTATATCGATTTTGTGGCCGGCATTGCGGTCAATGTGCTCGGGCACGGGCATCCGGATCTGGTTCTGGCCATTCAAAAACAGGCGCAGCACCTGCTTCACACGTCAAATCTCTACTATACCGAGCCTCAAGTGCAGTTGGCCCAGACCCTGGCCGAACATTCGTTTGCGCAGAAAGTGTTTTTCTGCAATAGCGGCGCGGAAGCGAATGAAGCGGCGATCAAGCTGGCCCGAAAATATTCGCACGATAAATACGGCGCCGACCGCTATGAGATCATCACGATGACGAGCTCGTTTCACGGGCGCACCCTTGCGACGCTGACGGCGACGGGGCAGGAGAAAGTGCAGAAGGGGTTTGCTCCGTTGATGCCCGGGTTTTCCTATGTGCCGTTTAATGATCTGTCGGCAGTCGAACGGGCGATCACGCCCAAGACCGCCGCGATCATGCTGGAGCCGATTCAGGCCGAAGGCGGAGTGCATGTGGCAGAACGGAGCTACCTGCAGGCGCTGAGAGAGTTGTGCCGGGAACGTGACATCTTGCTGATTTTTGACGAAGTGCAAACCGGCATGGGCCGGACGGGCACCCTGTTCTGTTATGAGCAATTCGGGATTCAGCCGGACATCATGACCCTGGCGAAAGGCCTCGGCGGAGGGGTTCCAATCGGAGCCTGCCTGGCCACGGACAGCGTCGCTCGCGCCTTCGGTCCGGGAACTCATGCCTCAACCTTCGGCGGGAATCCATTGGCCTGCGCCTCCGCGCTGGCCGTGTTGCGAGTCTTGTTGGACGGTAAGATTCTGGACCAGGGGCGGCGGATGGGCGACTACCTGGCCAAAGGGCTGGCGACCCTGAAAGAGCGGCATCGTTGCATCAACGAAGTGCGCGGCATGGGGCTGTTGCAGGGCGTGGAAGTAGATTTCGACGGAAAGACGGTTGTAGCTGATTGTCTGGCGCGAGGGTTGTTGATCAACTGCGTCGGAGATCGGGTGTTGCGTGTTGTCCCCGCGCTCATCATTACGGAGCGGGAGATCGATCGCTTGCTGGCCTCGCTCGCACAGATTTTGAGTCAACGAACCACCTCAACCCATTAATTGTGTCGTGGCGCGTATGGTGCGGCGTCTTCGTCGGTCAACCCCCCGGGCCGGCCTCGGGAAAGATTTTCTGGATTTGCTCTCGATTCCCATCGAAGAGTTGACCGGATTGTTGCGCCTCGCGGCCCAGTTAAAAGTGAAGCAACGCCGCGGGGTGCCTCATCCTTTGTTGCCAGGCCGCATGTTGGGCCTGCTGTTTCAAAAGCCGTCGACCCGGACGCGCGTGTCGTTCGAAGCGGGCATGAATCAGCTTGGCGGCCAGGCGATGGTGTTGCCGATGGGCGACATTCAATTGTCCCGCGGCGAGAGTATCGCCGATACGGCGCATGTGTTGTCGCGATACCTGGACGCGATTGTCTTGCGGACCTTTGATCATGCCATTGCGGAGGAATGGGCGCGCGAAGCGAGCATTCCGGTCATCAATGGACTCACCGATCTGAATCATCCCTGTCAGGCCTTGTCCGATCTGCTGACCATTCAGGAGAAGAAGCGGCGGTTGAAAGGTATCAAGCTCGCCTATGTCGGCGACGGGAACAATGTGACGAACTCTCTCATTGAAGCTGCCGCCAAGATGGGGATGACAATCGCGGTGGGTTGCCCGCCCGGATACGAGCCGGACCGCCGTATTGTGGACCTGGCTATGGCTGAAGCAGAGCGGACGGGGGCGGTGATAGAAATCGGCTCCGACCCCTGCGTGGCTGTAAAGGGTGCGGACGCGGTCTATACCGATGTCTGGATCAGCATGGGCCAGGAACGGGAACAGGCCAAGCGGCTCAAGATTCTCGCCCCCTATCAGCTCAATGCACGATTGTTGAAATGTGCGAAGCCGGATGCGCTGGTGATGCATTGCCTGCCAGCCCATCGTGGAGAAGAAATCAGCGCCGAGGTGCTGGACGGCCCGCAGTCTGTCGTGTTCGATCAGGCCGAGAACCGCTTGCACATGCAGAAGGCGATTCTGGTCAGGCTCCTCGGCAAGAAAACCGCACGGAAGTCGTAAGGGAAAAGGAGTCGTATGAGTCAGTCGTCGTACAAGAAAGTGGTGCTGGCCTATTCGGGCGGTTTGGATACCTCGGTCATTCTGAAGTGGCTGGAGGAGGTCTATGGCTGCGAAGTGGTGGCGTTTTGCGCCGATCTCGGGCAAGGCGAAGATTTAAAGGCCATCAAGAAAAAGGCGCAGTCCCTGGGTGTGAAGAAGGTGTATGTCGAGGATTTACGCGAAACCTTCGTCAAAGATCACGTGTTCCCCATGTTGCGCGGGAATGCGATCTATGAAGGCAGCTATCTTTTAGGCACCTCCATTGCGCGCCCGCTCATCGCCAAACGGCAAATCGAGATTGCCGCCAAGGAAGGCGCCGCAGCGGTGTGCCACGGCGCCACCGGTAAGGGCAACGACCAGGTGCGGTTCGAACTGACCTACATGGCGCTGCATCCGCAAATCAAGATCATTGCTCCCTGGCGGGAATGGACCATGCGCTCGCGGCGTGAGCTGATCGAATATGCAGAGAAGCACGGCATCCCCGTCACCGCGACCAAGGCCAAGCCCTACAGCATGGATATGAATTTGTTCCATACGAGTTATGAGGGAGGCATTCTGGAGGATCCGTGGGAGGCCCCGCCTGAAGAAATTTTCGTGATGTCGGTCTCCCCTGAACGGGCGCCCGGCAAAGCGCGAGAAGTCGAGATCGAGTATGTCGCCGGCAATCCGGTGGCGGTGGACGGCAAGAAAATGAGCCCGGCGGCGTTGCTGGCGCACCTCAATACCTTGGGCGGCGAGCACGGGGTCGGTCGTGTCGATCTGGTGGAAAACCGCTATGTCGGCATGAAGTCCCGCGGTGTCTATGAAACGCCCGGCGGCACCATTCTCCACGCGGCGCATCGCGGCTTGGAATCGCTGACCATGGATCGGGAAGTGCTGCATTTGAGGGATAGTCTCATCCCGCGATATGCCGAGCTGATCTATTACGGATATTGGTATGCCCCGGAGCGTGAAATGCTTCAGGTGGCCCTCGACGAAGCGCAGAAGGATGTGACGGGCACGGTTCGCGTGAAGCTCTACAAGGGAACTTGTACGGTGGTCGGACGGAAGTCTCCGCGCTCGTTGTATCGCCTGGATATGGCGACGTTCGAGGAGGACGACGTGTACCGGCAGAAAGATGCGGAGGGATTCATTCGTCTGAATGCGCTCCGGTTGGCGATTCGCGCACAGCGTAAGAAGAGGTCGACCAGGTAATGGCGAAATCCACACCTGTCGGCACTCGTGGGCGCAAGTCCGGGCGTTCTGCGAAACAGTCTGTTCGGGCCTTGCCCAAAGGGAAGGCCTGGGGCGGCCGCTTTGTCGAGCAAACCGACCGTTTAGTGGAGCAGTTCACGTCGTCGATCGCCTACGACCGGCGGCTGTACCCCTACGACATCCAAGGTAGTATCGCGCACTGCAAAACACTCGAACGGGCGGGGGTTCTGACCCGACGCGAGGCAGCCCAACTCGTGCGAGGCTTACAATTCGTGAAGGTAGAACTGGATGGCGGGCGGTTTCCCTTTTCGCCGCAGGATGAAGACATTCATATGGCTATTGAGCGCCGACTGACGGAGCTGATCGGTCCGGTCGGCGGAAAACTCCATACGGGCCGAAGTCGCAACGACCAAGTGGCGTTGGACCTCCGCTTGTTTTTGCGCGATGTGTTATCGGCCTTCATGGCTCAGGTTCAGGAATTCCGGCGGGTGCTGGTGGGACAGGCACGGGCGCATGTCGACGTTGTGATGCCCGGTTATACACACTTGCAACGCGCTCAGCCGGTGCTCCTGGCCCATCATTTCCTGGCCTATGTCGAAATGCTTGACCGGGACAGGACGCGGCTCCACGATTGCCGGCAACGGCTGAATGTCATGCCGTTGGGATCTGGGGCTCTGGCGGGGTCGAACTATCCGGTGGACCGGCGGTATGCGGCCGCGCTGCTGGAGTTTCCGTCTGTGACACAAAACAGTCTCGATGCCGTGTCGGATCGCGACGGTGTGGTGGAAGTGCTCAGTACATTGTCCCTGATCATGATGCACCTCTCACGGTTGAGCGAAGAATTGATTCTTTGGGCCTCGCAGGAGTTTCGTTACGTGGATCTGCCTGACACCTTTTGTACCGGCAGCAGTATGATGCCGCAAAAAAAGAATCCCGACGTCCCGGAGTTGGTTCGCGGAAAAACCGGGCGGGTGTACGGTCATTTGATGGGAACCCTGACCCTCCTGAAAGGTCTGCCGCTAAGTTACAACCGGGATTTGCAGGAAGATAAGGAAGCGCTGTTCGATGCAGTGGATACCACCGGACAATCGCTGGTCCTCTGCACGGAGCTGGTGCGCCGGCTTGTCGTCAATCGGGACGTCCTGGCTGAAGCGGCCGAAGGCGGCGGCATGTTGGCGACGGAGCTGGCGGACTATCTGGTGACGACGGGAGTCCCCTTCCGGGAAGCCCATTCCATTACCGGACAGATTGTGCGATTCTCATTAGAGAAACGGCGCTCCCTTCAACGGCTGACACTGAAAGAATTGCAGGGATTTTCAGCGCACTTTAAACCGGACGTCCTGAGTTGTCTGACTGTGCGAGGCGCGATTGATCGAAAAGCCCAGATCGGCGGGACGGCGCGACGTCGTGTGGACGCGAGGATCAAGGAACTCGAAAAGGCGCTGAAGGGATGACGCCCGCCGGTGCGAGGCGCCTGGCCGTTCAACGACCTGTCCTGTTTGCGGCGGTATCATGCATGGTTTTGGCGGGATGCGGGGTTTTGGGTGCGCCGGTTCCACCTGAGGATGTCGGGGTGGCGCCCGTGATCGAGCGGCAGTTGAGACGGGAAGGGTTGATAGCCTCCGGTGCGAGCATCCGGGGATCAGCCGCTCGGCCCAGTGCGCCGAGCGGGGTGACGATTGAAGCGGCGCCGATCCCTCCGAATGTGGAGCCGTTGCCGATTCCTCCGTGGAGAACCATGGGGACTAGATAGGCGCAGGGCTGTTAGGACGCATTCCGCCGAGTCCTCATTTGCCACGACTGTCGGTGAAACGCTTTTAACAGGCCGCGTCAGAATTGTTGATCGAGGATTATTACGATGCACGACTTTCAATATCGGAATGGGGAACTGTATTGCGAAGATGTGCCGCTCTCGCGTATTGCGAAAGAGGTGGGCACGCCCTGTTATGTGTATAGCCATCACACGTTAGTCCGGCATTTCCGCGTCTACGACGGCGCCTTTAAAAACATCCCGCACATTGTCGCCTTTGCGATGAAGGCTAATTCGAACCTGGCGGTCCTTCGACTCATGGCGAAAGAGGGAAGCGGAGTCGACATCGTCTCGGGTGGGGAACTGTTTCGCGCTTTGAAGGCGGGCGTGCCGGCCTCGAAGATTGTGTTTGCGGGAGTGGGTAAAAAGCCGGAAGAAATTCGCGACGCTTTGAGCGCCGACATCCTCATGTTTAATGTCGAATCATCCGCGGAGTTACAGGCCATCAACGAGGTGGCGGCATCCATGGGGGTGAAGGCGCGGGTGGCGTTGCGGATCAATCCCGACATCGACCCGAAAACGCATCCCTACATTTCCACCGGCTTGAAAAAGAGCAAATTCGGAATTGCGGCCGATCGTGCAATGGAAGAATTCAAGAATGCTGCGGCGTTCAGCCATATCAAAGTGGTTGGGCTGCATGCACACATCGGATCTCAACTGACGCAAGTGACTCCGTTTGTCGAGTCGCTGAAGAAAGTGTTGACGATGGTCCAGACGCTGGCGGAACAAGGAATTCCCCTTCGATATGTCAATATCGGGGGTGGCTTAGGGATTACCTATTCCGATGAAACCCCTCCGGAACCCAAAGACCTGGCCGAGGCGATTTCTCCGCTCGTGCGCGATCTGAAATGCGTGCTGATCATGGAACCTGGCCGCGTGATTGTCGGGAATGCCGGGGTAATGCTCACAAAAGTGTTGTATGCCAAGGACGGCGAAGCCAAACGATTCCTGATCGTGGATGCGGCGATGAACGATTTGATCCGCCCCAGCCTGTATGATGCCTATCACGATATTCGACCGGTGTATGAGAAGGTGACGCATGGGGCGAAGAAGACCGTCGATGTCGTCGGACCCGTATGCGAATCGGGCGATTTTTTGGCGAAGGATAGGGTGATGCCGGCAATGGGCGCTGGTGATCTTATGGCCGTGATGAGCGCAGGCGCCTACGGATTTGTCATGTCCTCGAATTATAATTCTCGTCCTCGTATCCCGGAGGTCTTGGTGCACGAAGGGCAGTATCATGTAATTCGGTCGCGCGAAAGTTACGAGGACTTGGTGCGCGGCGAACAGGTGCCGGAGTTTCTTTCATAAGTCAGGTTGTTACTTTCGTTCGTGATGGAGCGCCCCATGTTTACAGGGTCTTTGATTGCCATTGTCACGCCGTTTAAGAACGACAAACTGGATGAGCGCGCCCTCGGTGATCTCATCGAATGGCAAATTGCCAGCGGTACACACGGGATTGTTCCCTGCGGGACCACCGGTGAATCTGCCACACTGACACATGCCGAGCATGATCGTGTAGTGGCCTTCACTGTGGAAGTGGTCAGGCGTCGTGTGCCGGTGGTTGCGGGGACAGGATCCAATAGCACGGAAGAAGCGATTGCCCTGACGAAGCACGCAAAAGCAGCCGGTGTGGATGGGGCCCTGCTGATTACGCCGTATTATAACAAGCCTACCCAGGAAGGTCTGTTTCTGCATTATAAGGCGGTGGCCGAATCTGTCGACCTTCCGCTCGTTGTCTACAATATTCCCGGTCGAACCGGTGTGAACATGATGCCCGCCACCATCGCGCGCCTGACTGTCTGTCCGACGGTGGTTGCGATTAAGGAAGGAAGCGGTTCGGTTCAGCAGGCATCCGAAATCATTCAGCTCTGCGGGGAACGCCTGACCGTATTGGCTGGTGATGATGCTCTGACCCTGCCAATGATGGCGGTCGGCGGTAAGGGCGTCATTACGGTCACGGCCAATCTCGTTCCAACGAAGATGGCTCAGCTGGTCAATGCATTTCGCGATGGCCGACTCGAGGCCGCGCGCGCAATGCACTATGAGCTGTACCCTCTCTTTACGGCGTTGTTCTATGAGACCAACCCCATTCCTGTCAAAGAAGCATTACATCTGATGGGCAGGATCGCACCTGAGATACGGTTGCCGCTCTGCCCCATGGGAAATGAAAATAAGGGAAAACTGCTGGCTGTGCTAAAGGCCGCTGGCCTGGTGTAGTCGGCCTGCTCGTTCTGAAGGATGGTGCCATGATCAAGGTTGTTGTCACTGGGGCTGCGGGACGAATGGGCTCTCGTCTTGTGTCCTTGGTCAAAGATTCAGCATTTCTGACCCTGGCGGGAGCCGTGGAGAGTAAGGGCCATCATGCTTTAGGCGAAGACTCGGGGGAGGTCGCCGGCTGCGGGCGTACGGGGGTGCCGATCGTCGAAGATCTTTCAAGCCTGATGGAGCGAGGGGAAGTCGTCGTGGACTTTACGACTCCTGCAGCGACGCTCGGCCATTTAAGGATCGTGGCTCAGCATCGCCGGGGAATTGTGATTGGGACGACCGGATTTTCCCCGTCTGAATTGGACGAGCTTCGAAGCGTGAGTAAGCAGATCCCGTGTGTGTTCTCGCCCAATATGAGCGTGGGAGTCAACGTCATCTACAAGGTGATCGCGGAAATGGCGAAGACCCTTGGTGAGGACTATGACATCGAAGTGATTGAAGCGCACCATCGACTCAAAAAAGACGCCCCGAGCGGTACCGCTCTCAAAATGGCGGAAGTCCTGGCCCGGGCGGTCAACAGAGATCTTGGACAGGTCGGTGTGTATGCGCGCAAGGGACTGATTGGCGAGCGTAAAAAGGGAGAGATTGGTATTCAGACAATTCGAGCGGGCGACATTGTCGGAGACCACACGGTGATGTTTGGGACCATGGGCGAACGAATCGAGCTGACTCACCGTGCCAGCAGTCGGGATACATTTGCGCGAGGAGCGCTACGGGCGGCGCGATGGGTGGTGAAGCAGCCGGCCGGTCTCTATGACATGCTTGATGTTTTGAGTCTCAAATAGCCGATTCTGCAGTCAGTTCCGTCTCTCCTTGAAGATGCTTGGACACTTCCGGACCAGGAAACGCCGGAAAATTCTCTCATCCGCACCTGTTTCGATCCAGTTATCGTTGAAGTGAGGGATAATTGTTTGGGAGTAGACGTAACCGGCAGTTGGCTCTGTGTGTTGGCCGTGGAGAGGAGCGTGGAGGCTTATCGTGCAATGGAGGTTGTACGGAAGTCCAGCGGAGGACGGTACTGTAGGGGGTCTGTCGCTGACACCCTCTACTCATCGCATGTGAGCGCTCTGAATCGATTGTTCCTGCAACGGGTCAGTGTCGCGACGTGATCGGTCTCGGTTCTGCATCTGCTGCCTTTCGGCGGCCACAGTTCAGGCAAGCAAGCACTGTGATCGCCAATCCAGCATTCAGATCAACCGCCCGTTCCGGCAACATTGTTCCGCGGCATTTGTCACATTTATGCATGACTGGCTTATAACATTACGATGTAGGATAAACCATCCATCTGAAGTACTGTGTGGTGAAGGGGAAAAGGCCCTCATAGGCAGGGAAGGACCTGGGCCATTTGGTCCTAGTAATGCCCTTAAGGGATTGCTCTAGGCTGGTAAGTTGTCCAGGTGGTTTTGAGCGATGAGGCGAGCCACCTGAACATTTCGTGGGTCAGATAGGGAAGCGCCACAATGTATAGATTATTTCTAATTGCAGTGCTGTTCGTCGTCCTCTACTACCTCATCCGGCGGGCGATCGGAAAAATCGGGCAGAATGGCGCATTGGAAAAATCGAAAGATGACGGAGTACCCGGGAATCAAATGGTCCAAGATCCGGTCTGTCGAGTCTTTGTTCCTCGCGAAAATGCCGTAAAAGAGCAAATCGGTGGGCAAACATATTTTTTTTGCAGCCGCGGCTGTGCGACCGCATTTCAAAAGCAACTTTCGGCTTAACAACCTGAGTAGGTCGAGTCCGAGACCATCTCATCCTTATCAAAGAACAAAATCATCTGACATTCGTTCGCCTTAAAGTTAAACAGCGGTGGTCCTGCCTTTCCTCCCGCAATTCGATTGTAGGTCCACTTCTCACCTCCAAAAAAACGAGTGGTTTTGGCGTCAGGAGCCCCCAATTCTTTTTCGATCCACGCCCGGTCCTTTCCTTGATACCGGGTTAAGGAATTATCTAAGTAAGGATTGTGGCTACAGGCTCCCGCGAGAAGGGCAACTGCTAGAAGCCAGACTGGTGTGCGCATATCGCTCATCCTCCTGATTGGGTGCGCCTCAGTGCGGACGTACGGCGCAATAGGGAACAAATACCTGCGGTCTCAGCTCTGTTCTTTCAAACGAGTCTATCATAGACGCGTTGACCCGTTGCCTTACCTTCCACTTACTTCTACAATACAATGCGGTCCAGGAGCGTGGAAAGTTGAAGAGGAAAGAAAGGACATTTTCATGAAACTCTATCTCGACACCGCCAATGTCAAAGAAATTCAGGAGGGAGCCCACCTCGGCCTCATTGACGGGGTAACCACGAATCCGTCTTTGGTGGCAAAAGAAGGGCGCAGTTTCAAAGAAATGTTGTTGGAAATCTGCAATATGGTCGATGGTCCGATTAGTGCGGAAGTCGTCGGCGTCGAATCCGAGGCCATGATTAAGGAAGGTCGCGATTTGGCGAAGGTTCACAAAAACATCGTCGTGAAAGTTCCGCTCATTCCTGAAGGGCTTCGAGCCACGAAGAAGCTCTCCGCGGAAGGTATTCGTGTGAATGTGACCCTGTGCTTTTCTCCCACGCAGGCGTTGCTGGCTGCGAAGGCAGGCGCCTGGTGCGTGTCGCCCTTTATCGGCCGGCTTGACGATGTCAGCTCAGATGGAATGGCGCTGATTCGGCAGATTGTCACGATTTATAAGAACTATGATTACAAGACCCAGGTCCTGGTCGCGAGCGTCAGGCACCCGCAACACGTAGTTGAAGCGGCGCTGGCCGGCGGGCATATTTGTACGATGCCCTATTCGGTGTTCCAGCAGTTGGCAAAGCATCCGCTGACCGATATCGGCCTGAAGAAATTTTTGGCCGATTGGGAAGCAATGGGCAAAAAGTAGCGGCGACTAAGCCAATGGACGCCTGAGGCTGTTGCTCGCGAGCCGTCGAGCAGCATCGGAAAAAATGCGGTGAAACATGGGCCTAGTCAGTTTGCCGGTAAATGTATTCTGTTGGCTGGGATGATAGGAGCCGATCAGGGACACCCCCCAAGGCAACGCATAGGTTGCACCATGGCCGAATTTTGGAAGGGGCGCGGGGAGTTCGCGCCCCATTTCACGGCACGCTTTGAAATAGTGATCAAACGCAATCTTGCCCAAGACGACGACCACTTGCACCCTGTTCAATAAGCGCAGTTCACCCAACACAAACGGGCGACAAGCTGTGAACTCATCCGGCATGGGCTTGTTTGCCGGCGGCGCGCACCGCACAGTTGCGCCAATATAGCAGTCAGTAAGAGCGAGGCCGTCACCGAGATCTGTGGACGTGGCCTGGTTGGCAAACCCGAATCGATGCAAGGCCTCATACAGCCAATCTCCGCTGCGATCGCCGGTGAATACCCGTCCCGTTCGATTTCCTCCATGTGCCGCTGGTGCCAACCCCAAAACGTACAGTCGGGCACGTGGATCACCGAATCCCGGAATCGGCTTTCCCCAATACAACCACTCCCGGTATTGCCGACGCTTTGTCGCTGCAATGGATTCGCGGTAACTGACCAGCCGAGGGCATTGAGTACAGGCAATGATTTCAGCGTTGAGCATGGAAAGTGCCGACATGATGGTGGAGTGTACCAAACCGACGAGTTTCTTGTCCCATTAGGGGCTTGTTGATAGCATGGGGCTTTCAGTGCGAAGAAAGGACACGTCGGGCATGCGGAACAATGATTGGGGCCTTCGGGCGTTCGTAGTTGGTGTCACGATGGTGCTCGGCTTGGCACCGTTGTTTGCAGAAGTCTCTCTCGATTCGAAAGCCCCATCGCCTTCTTCGCCGAGCGCGGGGGATGACTCCCGCGTCCCAACACCCGAACGCGGAACAGGCTCCATGTCAGCCGAACCGGAGGGTGCCCCTGAGCTCGAAGACCGGCTCGTCATCCTTCCTGAAATCAAACGCGAGGGCGAGCGCTTTTTCTTGAGTTCATTCAAGCTGCCCGACAAGTTGACCTTCGCCGGGCAGTCGATTCCACTGGATAATTGGCAGGTGCGCGAGCGCATCGAGTACGAGTTCTATCAGTTTCTGGAGGATCAAGGCGAAAGCATTATCCTGGCGAAGCGAACGGGCCGGTGCTTTGCCCCCGCTGAAAAGCAACTCGCTGATGCCGGATTGCCGGATGATTTGAAATACATGCTGTTGGTTGAGAGCAAGTGCATCGCCGCGGCCTATTCTCGAGCCAAGGCGTCGGGCCCGTGGCAATTCATCAACTCGACGGGTAAGCGCTACAAGTTGCACAACGAACGCTGGCTCGACGAACGTCGCAATCTCGAGATGTCCACCGAGGCGGCCATCAAATATCTTCGTTATCTTCGGGAGCTGCAGGGCGACTGGTTCCTGGCCATGGCCTCTTATAACGCGGGCGAAGACCGCGTGCGAAAACTGCTCAAGGAGCAGAACGTCACGGATTTCTGGCGCATGCATGGTCCGCGGGAAACCATGCGGTATGTGGCGCGCATTATTGCGGCGAAGGAAATCTATTCCCAGCCGGAGAAATATCTGGGTTTGACCAAGAAGGATCTGTATCCGCCGCTTGAAACAGAAACGGTGACCGTGACCATTAAGGAATCCCAGCGCCGGTTGACGTCTATCGCCGAGGAATACGGGACCTATTTTCTTGAACTAAAAATGCTCAATCCGGAGTTCACGAAGGACTACTTGCCAAAGGGTAGTTATCAGGTTAAGGTGCCCCGGCAAACCTGTCCGAACCGCTGCTTTAAGCAAGACAAGCTCCCGTAATCGCATGATACAGATCGGCGTCCCTCAACCCCGTACCAGAGCCCTTCTCGCAAGGCTGTTCCGGTCGGGACTGCAGGCGGTTGATCCTTACGAAGCGGTGCGGCGTCAGATCGGCATCGGGCGCAGGCATCTCACCATCGGTTCCCACCAGTACCCTCTGGATGAATTCAAGCGCATCGCCGTGGTCGGCGCGGGGAAGGCGTCCGCCCGCATGGCCCAGGCGTTGGAGCAGCAGGTAGGGCCGCGGATCGATACCGGTGTGGTCGTGGTGAAATACGGTCATGGCGCCCAGACGAAAACCATTCGCATTGTGGAGGCGGGGCATCCCATTCCGGATGCCGCCGGTCTTCAGGCCAGCCGTATGGTCATGGCGTTGGTCAAGACGTTAACGGCTGATGATTTGCTGATCGTGCTGCTGTCCGGCGGAGCCTCGAGCCTCCTTCCTGCCCCCGTTTCCGGTATTGAACTCCACGACAAACAACAGACGACGAAATTGTTGCTGCGGTCCGGAGCAACCATTCACGAGATCAATGCGGTACGCAAGCATCTCTCCTCGATCAAGGGCGGACAGCTTGCGGCTGCGACTCCGGCACGCGTGGCCAGTGTGATTCTGTCCGACGTCATCGGGAACGACCTCGGTACGATTGGATCAGGACCCACCGCCCCTGATCCGACGACATTTCAGGAAGCCTGGGAAATTGTCGAGCGATACAGGGTCTCGAAAACCATTCCGGCCTCCGTGCGAAACCGTCTGAAGATGGGCATGAAGCACCGTGTGGCGGAAACTCCCAAGCCCAGGGCCGCGCTGTTTCGTCGCGTCGACAACGTGCTGATTGGAGACAATCAAGCAGCGGTCGATGCTGTCGCGAGGGCAGCGCAGCAGCAAGGGCTACGCACGCTGATCTTGTCCACGACTCTCACCGGGGAGGCGAAGGAACTTGCGAAAATATTCGGCGCCATGGCTCGGGAGATTGCCGTTCACGGACGTCCCATTCAGCGGCCCTGCTGCATCATCGCAGGAGGAGAACCGACAGTGACCATTCGAGGTGAAGGAACGGGCGGGCGGGCGCAAGAGTTCGCCCTGGCCGCCGCACCGGAGATTGCCGGATTGCCAAACATGTGGGTGGCCGGTTTTGCCACGGACGGGACTGATGGGCCAACTGCTGTGGCGGGTGCCGTTGTCGATGGCCAGACAGTCGCGCGGGCGCGACGAAAGCACCTCGACCTGTCTCGCGCGCTGCAGGACAACGATGCCTATCCGTTCTTCCAGCAACTGCAGGGTCATATTATTACCGGCCCGACCGGGACCAACGTCAACGATCTTTACCTCCTCCTCGCACTCTAGTTAGTATTCCCATCCATGACTCAGCCACTGATTCTCTCTCTGGAGGAGAGCTGTGACCCGAGCCTCGTCGGAGGCAAAGCCGTCGGCTTGAGCCGGCTGCTGGCGAAGGGTTTCGCCGTCCCGCGAGGATTGTGCGTCACCGCTGCTGCGTATCGGCATGCCTTGGTTGCGGCGGGGATCGATGCCGAAGCAGTGTGGCGGAGGGTGTTGCAGGCATCCCAGGAGGATCGAAGCCGGGAACTCGCGCGAATTCAAGAGCGGCTGCAGGGGCAGATATGGCCTACAGGATTCCAGACTGATTTGGAACGGTGGCTTGCCGGGTTGACGCACGATCCGGCAACCAGATGGGCGGTGCGGTCGTCGGCGACGAACGAGGATGTCGAGCACGCGAGTGCGGCGGGGCTCTATCGCACATCTCTCGGCCTGCCGTCTCCGGAGTTGTTGAGAGGAATCGGTGAATGTTGGCTGTCGTTGTGGACGGATGCTGCTATCGAGTATGCCCTCCGGACGAGAGGCGAACCATCCTGTCCATCAATGGCGGTGGTGATCCAACCGCTGTTGCGAGCCACTGTGGCAGGCGTGGCCTACTCGATCCATCCCGTCACGGGACGCACCTCCCAGATCGTCATTAACGCGGTGCCCGGTCTCGCCGCATCCCTGGTGAGCGGCGAGGTGACTCCGGACCAGTATATGGTTGAAGTGGCAGAGGCTGAGGGGCGGCCGCTTCGAATTCGGCGACGTCTCCTGGCCAGGAAACACGAAAAGTTAGTGGCCACACGTACTGGAGTCCAAGCCGAGAGGCTCTCCGATTCCGCGCAGGATCAGTCATCATTGTCCGATGCGCAACTCTTCGAGTTGGCCCTATTGTCGAAGCAGATCGAAGCGGCATTTCAATCTCCGACTGACCTCGAATGGGTGTGGGATGATGAACGGTTGTGGGTGGTACAGGCGCGCCCGATCACCGCGGTCCAACCGTCCTCGGCCTTGACCAACGATGAATGCGAGTGGACGCGGGCGAATTTGAAAGAAACCATGCCGGAATTGCCGAGTCCATTGGGCCTCTCGTTTCTAGAGCGGTTCATGGATGCCTATATCATTGGCCCCTATCGGCGTCTCGGCTGCACGGTTCCTGACGGACTGTCGTCCGTTCGAGTGTTGCATGGCCGCCCCTATCTCAATGTCACGTTGTTGTATACGCTCATCACGCAGCTCCGTGGGAATCCAGCCTTCCTAACTGAACAGATGGGCGGGGAGCCGGTTGGATTTACGCCGTCGGTGCGCCCCCTGAGTGGTCTTGCCCTGGTCCGCGCCGGGTTGTCTATGATGCGGGAATGGCGGAGGGTTGTGCGGGAGGGGCCGCAGAATTTTGCCGTCATGAAAGGCATGGCGGAGACCTACCACTCCGGCCGTATCCGGACCCTGTCCCAGAAGGAACTGGCGGAGACCCTTGACCGGCTGGGGCGATGGCTTGATGCGCACGAGGTGACGTTTGGGATAGCCGGAGGGGTCGCGCAGAGCCTTCAGGCCATGGGGACCTTTCTGCCAGGCTGGTTAGGAGAAGACTGGCGCGAGTTGCTGAATGCTTCCCTGCAAGGCCAGGGGAGCGTGATCAGCGCGCAGCACATTGTGCGCCTCGCGGAATTGGTCGAGGTCGCCAGGAGCGAGGCCATTGTCCGGCAGTGGTTCCTTTCTGAAGGGTGGGAAGCGTCCGGATTCCGTGAGGCCCTTGTGGGAAGCGGGTTTCTGCGGCGGTTCGAGGAATATCTGGCGGACTATGGACATCGCGCAGTCGGAGAGTCGGACATCATGTCCCCGCGCATTGCAGATGAGCCCGGTGCGGTCTTGATCCTGTTGCAGACGCAACTGCGTGCGGAGAGGGCCGTTCCGCCGGACCAGGTCATTTCTCAGCAGGCGCAGCGACGTGAAGAGGCGCTTGCCGAGATTGACCGGCGGTTCGGCTGGCGGCGCCACCGAGGGGTTGTTTTTCGCTGGTGGTATCGACGGCTCAGCCGTTTCTGCGCGCTCCGGGAGGCGAATCGCCATCACTTGCTGTATTACTCCACGGCCGTGCGCCATCTCCTTCTTCAATTCGGCGAGCGAATGGTCGAACAAGGAATCCTGACCCAGTGTGACGACATCTTCTATCTGACCATGGATGAGCGAGCGGCATTGAGCGAGGAGACCCCACGCGATTGGCGACGGCTTGTACGAGAGCGTCGGGAAGAATTGAGACGTGATAAGGAGGTACAGGTTCCAGACACCATTCGCGATTGGGACGCGGTTCTTGAACAGGGAACTCCCTTGACGGGCCCAGCAGGGGATGAATCGCTCCGCGGCATTGCCGTCAGCGCAGGAACGGCCACCGGCCCGGTCCGCATCGTCTACTCTACAGATGACTGGAGGCGAGTGCAGCCCGGCGACATTCTTGTCGTTCCGGTCATCGATCCGGGGATGGCGCCCCTATTGGGTATCGCAGCCGGCCTCATTGCTGAAATGGGAGGCACGCTGTCGCACGGGGCCATTATCGCGCGGGAGTACGGCCTTCCAGTCCTGGTCAATGTGCCCTATGCCACCAGGCTTTTGCGCGAAAATGAACAGGTGACAATTGTGAGTGTGACAGGCACAGTCAGTCGTGCGCTGCCTTGACGTTTCATTTGGTTTCTCGTACCATCTACGCGATTTCCCTACCACGGTCGGGTGAGAGGAATACGGCGATGCTCGGTATTCGCGGGGATGCGTCATGATCGATCTCACCTCCGCGACCTTTGTCGCGGGCGGAGTGGCCGGCCTCGGGGTCGGCGTCTTGGTCACTGGATGGTGGGTGACGGCTCGTACGCAATCCCGGGCTCAGGCACAGTTGTTCGAAAGCGGAGAGCGGGCCCAGCGGGCTGACGCCCTGGCTGTGGTGTTGCAACAGCGGCTGGAACAGGAGCAGTCCGAAGTAGGGCAGTTGCGGCAGGCGCTGGCCGAGTCTCAAGAAGGCCGGACGAAAGCCGAAACGCGCATGGAAGTGATCAGCCGAAGCGTGGACGACCAGAAAACATTGCTCACCCAGGCGCGGCAGGAGTTGCACGCATCTTTCGAAGCCTTATCGGGACAGGCCCTGAAGCAAAACAATGACGCCTTTCTGACCCTCGCCCGCGCCTCATTTGAAACGTTACAAGCAGAAGCCAAAGGGGAGTTATCTCAGCGTCATCAGGCTATCGGCGAACTGGTGAAGCCACTCGAAGAATCGCTCCAACGCTACCGGGAGCAACTGCAGCAAGCAGAGCAGGTTCGTCAGCGGGAATATGGCGGGCTGGACCAGCAATTGAAGTTCATGGCTGAATCACATCAGCGGCTACAACAGGAAACCGGCAATCTGGTCAAAGCCTTACGGGCTCCGGCGGTGCGCGGACGCTGGGGGGAAATGACCCTCCGTCGTGTGGCTGAACTGGCGGGGATGGTGGCGCATTGTGATTTTATAGAGCAGGACTCGGTCGACTCAATGGAAGGACTGCTTCGTCCCGACATGGTTGTGTATTTGCCTGCGGGCAGGCAGATCGTGGTGGATGCCAAGACGGTGTTGGCGGCCTATCTCGACGCCTACGAAGCCCAGGATGACCAGCAGCGGGTGGCGCACTTGCGTCGCCATGCGAACCAGGTGCGAACCCGGATGGATGCGCTCAGCCTGAAGGCCTATTGGACGCAGTTCGGGCAGACACCGGAATTCGTCGTGTTGTTTCTGCCCGGCGAGCAGTTTCTGGGCGCCGCGCTTGAGCAGGATCCCACGCTGATTGAGGATGGTTTTGCGCAAGGAGTCGTCCTGGCCACGCCGGCCACTCTGATGGCGCTGCTGCGGGCCGTCGCCTACGGGTGGAGACAGGAGCAATTGACCGAACATGCCGAACAGGCGGGCCGGTTGGGGAAGGACCTCTACGAGCGGATGGCGGTCCTCGCCGATCACCTTAATGAGATCGGTCAGGCGCTCGGAAAAAGTGTCGGCGCCTACAACAAGGCAGTGGGATCGTTGGAATCGAGGGTGTTGCCCGCCGCTAGAAAATTTAAAGATCTCGGGATATCATCTGAGAAGGACATCGCGGTGCTGGAAGCCTCCGGCATCGAGCCGAGGACAGGATGTCCGTTTGCCGCTGAAGATATGAGGACGGGAGGATGATGGAAGCCCAGGACATGGTCGCCGAGTTTCACCGTAAGTTCGACATTCCGATCGGTGACAGTCCGTCGATCCCTCCTGAGGCCACCCGGCAGTTGCGGGTGCGTCTGATTCAGGAGGAATTTGCCGAACTCCAAGAAGCCATGGCCGCACAGGACCTCCCGGGGGTGGCGAAGGAACTGGCTGACTTGTTGTATGTCGTATATGGCACGGCGGTGTCCTACGGGGTGGACATGGATCCGGTCTTCCGCGAGGTCCATCGATCGAATTTGAGCAAAGTCGGCGGCTATAAGCGGGAAGATGGAAAGTGGGTGAAGCCCCCGACCTATTCTCCGGCTGACGTGAAGCCACTGCTCGCAAGACAGTCGTCCGGAAACGGAGGCTCCGCCCCGGCTGTGGAGACCGGGATGCGGGAGTCAGAAGCGTAGTATGAAAGAATTGTATTGTCCGGCCTGCGGCACGCCCTGTGTGAGAGTGACTTCCGGGACAAGTCTTATAGGAAAGACGTTAAACCGGCTGTCTATTTTTCAAGTTCGTTGCCAGCTTTGCACGACTCGCTTTCAGGCTCGCAGGCCGGGGAACCGGCTAACTACGCAGGAATTCGATCGCCGTGAGTATCGCCGGCTGTCCGCCAATTTTGCGGCGACCCTGATTCTTGATCAGCCGGCGGCCGGCGGCCTGGTCACCGACATTTCAATGGGCGGCTGTACAATGCAGGGGACCACGACGCTGCCCCGTGGCACATTCGTCACATTCCTGCTGCACGGCCTGTCCGGACAACCGGACATCAAGGTGGATGCGGCGATGATCAGCTCGATTCAGCCCCAGTCGATCGGGATGAAATTTCTGGAGTTCCAACCTGGAGACAAGCAGCGCATGGGTCAGCTGATCCTTGAACTCCTTGCCTGCCAACAAGCGCCTCCCCGCATCTCCGTATAATCTCAACAAGACAGGGTCGACCTGCTTTCTTTGAGGAAGGGGTCCGCCTGACCGCGGGCCAGTGGAATTCCCTCTAACCCCCGGTTAGGACTTGGGGCTTACCGTCACCGGCATATTGTCGAGGAGTCGGACTGTTCCGAGGCGAATGGCGCCAAGGAGAATGGCGCGGCGTTGGATTGTCTGTAACGGTTCCAGAGTAGAAGGATCACAGACGGCGAGATATTCCGGTGTGACTGATGGCTCTGTCTTGATCATTTGAGTCATGAGGCGTTGTATGAGTGCCCCTCGCCGTTCGCCGCTGCGAACAGCGGCAGCTCCGGCCTGCAGTGCTCGATAGAGTACAGGTGCGGCTTCCCGTTGGCATGCAGAGAGGTACACGTTCCGTGAACTGAGCGCCAGCCCGTCATGTTCACGGACCGTCGGATGAACCCTCAACGTGCCCGGGAGGTTGAGGTCCTTTGCAAGTTGCCGGACCAGTGCGGCTTGCTGAAAGTCCTTCTGTCCGAACCAACTGATGTCGGGGTGGACTAGAGACAGGAGTTTCGTCACCACCGTGGCCACGCCCTGAAAATGGTGTGGGCGCGCCTCGCCTTCCCAGCGCCGTGCAAGGCCCGGAACCGCGACAATGCTCTGAAAACCGGCCGGGTACATAGCCGTGGCGGTCGGGGCAAAGATCGCGTCGACTCCTTCTTTCGCGCACAGTGCACGGTCGAGCCGAAATTGGCGTGGATATTTCGCCAGGTCTTCTGTCGGACCAAATTGTGTCGGATTGACAAAAATGCTGACGACCACGGCATCGCAGGCCAAGCGAGCGGCTCGAACCAACGCGCGATGCCCCTCATGCAAGGCCCCCATGGTCGGGACAAATCCGATCGTCACTCCTTCTCGATGCAGGCCACGGCTCCAGTTGGCCATGGCTGAAGTCGTGCGGATGATCTTCACGTGTGAGGATTTTGCACAGGGGGTGGACTGCACGCTGGCCTCGATCCGTAACGTGAGTTCGGCTGGGGATCGAGCAGGCGGACAATGGAAGGATCGGCGAGTGTTTCCAGAAGTTCTCGGAGAGTTTGCCCGAGCAGAGGATGGCGTCGATCGGGATCCAGCTCCACCAAGGGCGCGAGAACGAATCGACGCTGGTGGAGGCGAGGATGGGGAACGATGAGGCCCGGCTCATTCAGCACACAGTCATCGTACAGCAGCAGATCCAGATCGAGTGTGCGCGGCCCCTTGCGATTGTCTTGATCTCGTCCGAGTGCCCGTTCGATTTCACGGCAGATGTCGAGCAGGCTCTTGGGCGTAATATTCGTTTCGATCCGCACGGCGCCGTTCAGGAACCATGTCGGTCCCGGAGCCGCTCCATCCTCAATCGGTTCGGTTTCATACAACGAGGAGACGGAGTCCAGTCGTGAATGCGGCAGGAGGCCGAGCAGGGTGACGGCTCGATCACAAAAGTCGATCCGATTGCCCAGGTTGGAGCCGAAACCGATAAATGCGGTGGCCATAGTCTGAAACTGGGAAAAATTCTGAGTGTTGAGTTCTTAGTTATGAGTTAGCGATATCGTTCGGACAACTCACGATTCACAATTCAACACGCAAATTAGAATCCCGCCTTGCGAATCCGTTCTACTGCTTCCGCCAGCCGCTCTTTCGTCGTGCAGACCGTCATGCGGATATATCCTTCGCCAGGCGCGCCGAAGCCGTTGCCCGGTGTCGTGACGATGCCGGCCTTTTCTAACAGATGGGCGGTGAAGGAGGCCGACGTATATCCCTTCGGAACCGTGACCCAGATATAGAAGGCCGCGGGAGGCGGATCGACTTCCAACCCGAGTGTTTTTAGCCCCGGTACGAGTGTGTCGCGCCGTTCTTGATAGATTTTTCGCAACCCGTCCGTCACGGAGTCATCCAGCCCCAGCGCCGTGATGCCCGCCGCTTGCACGGCTTCGAATACGCCCGAATCCAGCTGACTTTTCACTCGGCCGAGCCCGGCCAGGACATCTTTGTTGCCGACCGCGAATCCGATACGCCAGCCGGTCATGTTGTACGTCTTAGAGAGGGAATGAAATTCGACTCCCACTTCTTTCGCGCCGTCGACCTCAAGGAAGCTGGAAGGCCGCTTGCCGTCGTAGAAGATTTCCGAATAGGCCGCATCATGGCAGACAATGATCTGGTTCTCCTGCGCAAACTCTACAACGCGCTTGAAATAATCCTTGCTCATGATGACGGACGTTGGATTGTTCGGCGAGTTCAGCCACATCAGTTTGGCCTTCTTCGCGACATCTTTCGGGATGGCGTTGAGATCGGGCAGAAAACCGTTGGCTTTCGTGAGCGGCATGATGTGCGAGACGCCGCCACAGAAGCTTGTCCCGACCGGATACACCGGATAGCCGGGGCTGGGGACCAGGACAATGTCGCCTGGATCGATAAAGGCGAGATGGACGTGCCCGATCCCTTCTTTGGAACCGATCAGGGTGAGGACCTCATTGGCCGGATCAAGGGTGACATTGAACCGTCGCTTGTACCAGTCAGCCACGGCCTTGCGGAACGAGAGCATGCCTTCGTAAGAAGGGTATTGATGGTGTTTCGGATTCTTTGCCGCTTGATACAGGCTCTCGATGATAGGCGCCGGTGTCGGGAGGTCAGGATCCCCGATGCCAAGGTTGATGATATCGACCCCGCGCGCGAGCGCCTCTTGTTTCATCTTATCGATGGCGGCAAAGAGATAAGGAGGCAGCGTCTTAATGCGGGTTGCGACTTCAATCGGAAAACCGGCCATGCGAGAGCACTCCTTTGTTGACCTGAGCGGCGGGCTCAGCGGTGTATGAGAGGCGGCGGCTGGTAGCCGTCAACTGGGAATCGGAAGGGGCTAGCGTACCCCAGGACTAGTCTCGCAATCAACGGAGTGAGTGCCCGAAGGCGCGGCTTCGCTCATAAGGCCAGGAAAAGCGCGGCCGCGAACGTGACCCGCACTCACGACAGGCCGGCTTCATTCCGGAAAGGTTCGACAAATGTACGATTCTACAGTGTCGTGAGGCCATGGATGCGGTGCCAGGTTGACACGCATGGCTGACCGTTCGACGGATGAACAAGGGGGCGCGCGCTCTGCCATCGGGCCGGCATTGATGCGTGATCGACAACGGTGGAGCGGTTGACAGAGGACGCGTGGCTTATTAGAGTTCACTGTACATCCGGACCGTGCGGTGCATTCCTTGAGACCTATTCACTGACGATTGTCGATCGCCCCGCCATGAAAGTACTCGCGCCTTGCCCATCCAGTCCTAATTGCGTCTCGACGCAGGCAACGGATCAGAGTCGCCAGATGGCGCCCTATCGGTATCACCAAAGTCTGGCTGGTGCAAAAGAAGCGCTAAAGACCATCGTGGGTCTCTTGCCTCGCACCAAACTCGTCGAGGAGACGGAGCGCTATCTCCATTATGAATTCACCAGCTTCCTGCTGCGATTTGTCGATGATGTGGAATTTGTCTTTGATGAGGGGAGCAAGTTAATTCAATTCCGGTCGGCCTCCAGGACCGGCTATAGCGATCTTGGCGTGAATCGACGGCGGATGGAGGAGATTCGCGCCCTCGTGGAAGGGAAAGTGTAGTGCGAAATCGGACAGGTTGCGCTGTCGGATGTGAGAATCAAAAGAGACACCCATGTGCGGGATGATTGTGGTTGATTTGGTTAATCCGAGCCGTCAAGATAGATCTGAGTGAAGGCGACAAGGACCGGCTGTCGTTCATTACCCATGAAAATGCGAGGCTCCATTGTGACCAGACAAGCGATCCACCTCACGGTCGTATTGTGTGTGGCCTTGTCGAGCGCTTGTGTCTCCGTGCAAGTTGATCCCTTGACCACCAAGGCATTTGAGCCCCGACCAGGAACAGAGGCCGTGAGCACGTTACAACGCGAACCGAACCATGGTCACGTGCAGATCGCCCGTATTGTCGCCACGAGTGAATATGCCAGTGAAGAGACCTTGCGCGACCGAATCCTGGAGCGTGCGAAGGAACTGGGTGCAGACGCTGTTGTGCTAGGAGATGCGGATGTCCGTCGATTGTCGGACAGAGGCCCCACGTTTCAATCGACTATGGGCACCGGCGTCCCGGGCGGAGTATCGAGTAATTCCTACCGCAGCGGGTATTGGAATCCGTTCCGGATGGACGCGTGGAGTTTTACCCAAGGGGCCGGCGGCGGACAAGGTTGGATGCTTCACATGTCTGGTTTAGCGATTCGGTATCTCTCACAAGAAGAACTGCGTCCCGCGCCAACGCCTCCCCTCTCAGCGCCATAGCCGCGGCTCCTTGCCGGCTGAAGCGGTTGGTAAGTCCTTCGTTATTCCGTTGCATCGATTGTCCAGTTGAGGCTGGGGAGTCAACGAACCAGTGCCTTCCGCGTTTCTGACAACAGGGGTCTCTTCGATCATCCACAGCGCAAAAAGTGACCTTCGGTGACAGAGCCAGGACAGGAATATGTTGAATACTGAAACGGGCTGGGTTCGATCTGCAAGCTTGACCGGGCGTCATACATTTGACATAACACAGAGCATTCTGTACGAGTTAGTATCAGTTGTGTTGTCGGGCGGAGGGCCGGCGCCTGTCTGAGGAGGCATTCTCCGGTCATTTTCGATGATGGTGTGTACGTGCAGAGCCTATAGGAATCAATAGAGCGAGATGTCTGTCGTCAATATCGAGCAACGACACCCACTGGTGTTGCCCCATGTGCGAATTCAGCCGGCCAAGGGTCTGCTGGAATTGGATTTGCCCAGCCTCTGGCAGTATCGCGAACTCATTCAGATACTCGTCTGGCGTGATGTGGCCGTCAGATATAAGCAGACGGTTTTGGGTGTAGCTTGGGCCATGTTTCAGCCTGTGGCCACTATGCTGATTTTTACGGTTGTGTTCAGTGTGATGGGGAAGATCCCCTCGGATGGGTTTCCCTATCCCGTCTTTCTCTATGCCGGTCTGCTGCCATGGTTTTATATTTCTCAGGCCTTGAGCCGGGGCGGGACCAGCTTAGTCGGAGAAGCCCCACTCATCAGCAAAGTATATTTTCCCCGGCTCATCCTGCCTCTCTCAGCGACGATTGCACCGCTGGTTGATTTGTTGTTGGCATTTGTTGCGTTTCTCGGCCTCATGGCCTGGTTCGAAGTTATGCCAACCTGGAGAATTCTGCTCCTGCCGCTGTTCGCCGGTCTGGGCGCAACGATCGCCCTGGCCGCCGGCCTCTGGGTTTCGGCGCTATACGTCAGGTACCGGGATGTCGGCCATATTCTTCCCATGTTCATTCAACTGGGGATGTTTGTGTCACCCATCCTGTATCCGGTGAGCAAGGTGCCGGAATCCTGGCGCGCTATTTACGCACTCAATCCGGTGGTGAGTGTCGTGGAGGGATTTCGATGGGCGCTGATTCCCGGATTTCAGGTGGACTTCTCGATGGTGCTTCCCAGTTTGGGAATCGTCGTGGTTGTCTTTATCGGCGGATTGATCTATTTCCGTTCGATGGAACGCACATTCGCGGACGTGATTTAAATGAGTACTGTTGCAATTCGAGCAGAAGGGTTGTCCAAACACTATCGACTGGGAGCAGCCGTTCAGCACAATACCCTCCGCGATCAGGTCATGCATCGCCTCAAGTCCCTTGCGCAATGGGGCTCCGGCCGGTCTGAGCCCGATCCGTCATTCTGGGCGGTAAAGGACGTCTCGTTCGAGGTCAAGCAGGGAGAAGTGCTGGGCATCATCGGACACAACGGAGCCGGAAAGAGCACCTTGCTCAAGATCCTGTCCCGAATCACGCAGCCCACGAAAGGCATCGTGGATATTTATGGGCGTGTCAGCTCCCTGTTGGAAGTGGGAACGGGCTTTCACTCAGAGTTGACCGGGCGGGAGAATATTTTCTTGAACGCCGCGATGCTCGGCATGCGCCGGGATGAAGTCCGGCGAAAGTTCGATGAGATCGTCGCCTTCTCGGGCGTGGAAGACTTCATTGATACCCCGGTAAAACGGTACTCGAGCGGGATGTATGTACGATTGGCGTTTGCGGTCGCCGCGCACCTCGAACCGGAAATTTTGATCGTCGATGAAGTGTTGGCGGTCGGCGACGCGAGTTTTCAGCAAAAGTGTCTGGGGAAAATGGAAGAAGTGAGCCGAACCGGGCGCACGGTTCTCATCGTCAGTCACAATATGAGCATCATCGAAGGGCTCTGCGAACGGGCTATTCTGCTAGACAAGGGCCGGATCGCGAAAATCGGCAAAACGCAGACAGTGGTCGAAGAGTATGCCGATGCGATTCGTAGTCAGGCGACCATGGTGATCGGCGCCCGTCCAGACCGGGTCGGTCTTGGAGAGATCCTGCTCACGGAGATTGATCTGTTGGACAAGGACCGGCATTCGGTAGCTTCAGCCATAACCGGGCGAGATGTGATCATCCGGATGCACTACCGCTGTGCGGAAGGGAAAGAATTCCGCAACTGTCGTGTCAGTATTTCCGTCAATGGGCGAAAGGGACAGGATTTGTTCGTCCTGTCGACGGATATCGTGGATCCGACGCCCTTGACCCTGCGCGGAACCGGGTACGTGGATTTCATTCTGCCCGATCTGCCCTTAACCGGCGGCGCGTACTTTTTGCAGTCGTATATCGAGTCCAATGGTCATGCCCAGGACTGGATCAAGAATGTCGTGCCGTTTCCAGTACTCGATGCCGATTACTACGGCACGGGGAACCTGTGCCCGCCCGGGTGGGAAGCGAATGGCGTGCTGGTTCGCTATCGCTGGGAATCCAGCGACGACCTCCTCGGCAGCACCGTGCCCTTTCGTGCTCGCAAAAAATAAGGCACTCGAGAAGCTTCTTTTCCAGACGCGCGATACGCGCTCACTCCCGGCCACCCCTTCGTCGACAAATCACTTATCACTCCGCAACTGACCAAGAGTGCGCTACGATTTGCCCTGTCACTCCGGATGGCAATCGACTGAGGCGTACGCATGGGTTCCGGGTTTGAAGACGGGCAGCAGGCACAGCTCGAACTGGCCGGTTTGAGGCGCACGCTGAAATGGACGAATATTCAACGCGAGCAATTGCTGGATCGCCTCGATCTGCTTCGCCTCGATAATCAGCGTCTCCAGGAACGTGTGGAGGAACTGGAGCGTCAATTGGCAGAGGCCAGGCAGCAGCAAGTCCTGTTTTAGTGTTCTCCCGCCCCTGTGCCATCGTTCACGACAGCAGTTCGGGCATTTCTCCACACCGTCGCTGTGATACAGTAGCTAGGTGGGGTGTCGATAGGCGGCACCCTGCTGAGGGCCTCACGTTGCCATGACACATTCAGTGAAGACGGCGGACGACGTTCGCTGGTTGCTGACGCACACGCGGGGGTTTCGTGGAGGTCGGGTGACAGATGTGCACCTGGCCAAACGATGGATCTTCGACGAAGCGTCGGGCCAGGATGTGTCGGCAGGGAGCGTCGTGACGGTGGCGATACGCTATCACTTGCAAGGGATCCTCCGGATTGCCAAACTTACCCTGCAAGGGGTGTCCGACCTTTCTATCTTTGAGCAGGACGGCGGAGACTGTGCTGCTCTTGGCACGATTCAGGTTGAGTTACATGAGGGGCAACTGCGTTTCTGGTTCGATCCGCAGGGGAACTTGTACGTGGTCTGTGAAGAGGCCCTACTGGAGGAAGTGTCAGTGCCGCACTGTGATATGGGGGTACCCACAGGGGCCGCACAGTGGATCTTCCAAGCTGAATCCGGCGATCCTCCGACGGTGGCCTGGTTGCTGAACGAACTTGATCAGGCGGGGATGCCCTGCATATGGAAATCGACGGCGCGGCGGTCCGGTACTCCGCGGACTCTGTGTTGGGAGGGAGAGTTAGTGGCCGCAGCCGACGCGAGTGCCGGTTCAACGGCAGCGCTGAGCGTGCGGGCGTATGAACCGGTCGACGGGGCCGGGTTTGGAATCAGACTGCGGCCGAGACTCGCCACCGGCCGAATCAGCGGCCGATTGCTGAGGCTGGTCACCGAAGTCGTGACGCAACGTTATGCCGGTACCTGTCTGGCTGGAGAGACCGTGGTTTCAACTGAGGAGTGGTCAGGAACGTAGGTTTCAGGCGGTGAGCCATAGGCCGGCTCCGAATCTCAGCCGACCCGCGAGCGTTAACTCACGTGTCCGTGCCGACCATTTCCATTCCCATTCAAGCTCCCGTTCCCATTGCTCTTCGCACCCTTCCGGTTGACACATTCCACCAGGTGCCAGAACTTCATCGGGTTGACTTTTTCTTTGCGGGCCACGTGGAGGTCGGTGCCTTCTAGCACGGTGTTCAATGAGAGATCGGTACGAAAACCGATGTGCTTGCACAGTGGGGAAATGACCTTTTCCACGGCGGCGATCAGCTTATTTCCGTTGCTGAAGTGATTCAGCATGATGATGCGCCCGCCCGGCTTGCAGACACGGATCATTTCATTGACGACTTTGCGATAGTCCGGCACCGCGGTGACGACGTACGCCGCCATGACTGTGTCGAAGCTGTCGTCGGGGAAGTCCATTTTTCCAGCGTCCATCAACATCAGGCGGACATGGTCCAAATGATAGTGGGACTGGCGCTGTCTGGCCTTGGCCAGCATGCCTGAGGAGAGATCGATGCCCGTAATGTTGCAGTTTTTGGGATAATATTCGAGGGCAATTCCCGTTCCCACGCCGACTTCGAGGATGTTTTCTTCCGGACGGATTCGGAGGTTGCGCACGCAGGCTTCGCGCGACTCATGAAAGATTTTTCCGAAGATATGATCGTAGACGCCGGAATAATTCGTGTACACACGTTCGACTTTGGCGATATCCATCGTCCCTCCGCAAAACCACGCTTCTCCCCCCGCACACCCTGCAGTGCAGAAGTGACGGCGATAAGAAGTGTAGCGTGGAAAAATCTATGAAGGCGGAAACGCAATCCGGATGACTCGTCCTCACCCGCCGGATAAGAACGGGCATAATGTAGCCAATGCACCGAGGGTGAGTCAACAGGTTCCTCCGGTTTTTCCCGCGGTTACCTGCTGTTCGGGCTTGATTCTCCGTAAAGCCCTGTGGGAAGTTTCGGCTATGATGCTCGCCGGCGCCTTTGCCATCGTCTTGTTTATCGGATTAATCGTCGGCGATTGGATGTACTTTACCCGCCTCTCGGCCGATGCCAGCCGTTACGGCTACGGGATCGGGCAGGTGCAGGATCGGTTTGTCGCCTTGACCCTCCCGAAGCTGCTCCGCGCATTCGACACGAATGGGTTCTTGAGTTTGCCTCATGGAGTCGCGCGGGTGTTCCCAGAGGCGAATCGGATGATCATCCGGCCCACTCATCGCCTGTTCTCCATGCGTTTCCGCACGGCCTGGCCGTTGAAGGGCTGCATTGAATTGGCATCGGATCCGGAAGGGCTCCGCATGGTGTGCACGAAGCGCACGCCCTGGTCATCCTCGATCCTGACGTTTCTCTGGTTCAGTCTCGTGGGGTTCGGAACGCTGGGCTTCCTGATCAGCTACGTCCTTCAAGGAGGTCTCGAATCATTGGGAAGTGTGCTGCTGGGAGTCGGCGTGACTGGTGTGGGGTTGATCGTCGTCGCGTTCGGCCTGTTGACGGTCACGGTGGCCTATCGCATCGAAAATACCCGGCTGATGCTCGTCTACACGGAACTCAGAGCCGTGGCGATGGAAAACGAAGGCGCAGCATAGCCTCTAGCAGGCTGCGGAAAAACTCATTTTTTGCACGCTACGCCGCGATCAGCTCACGTGGCGTGTTGGTATCAGGATAGTAGGCAGGATGCGCAACAAGGCCATCCAGCAAGGCCGCAGCGAGTGAAGCGGGAATCGTATTCTTGTCGTACGTTGAGCCGCTGAACGAGGCGAGAACGCCGCTGGTGGACTTTTTCCGCATCCTGCTAGAGTGATTCCAATAAGGGGGCGTTGGGAGTCCGGTACGCCATCGTGAAGATGGGCGCTAAGCTCTGGTGCGATACAGATCCAGCAGATAGTCGAATTCCGGCGGCAGGTCCGGCGGGGTGCCGGATCGTGCCAGGCCTGCGATGATTCCGCGATGTTTCTGGCTCAGGCCCGACTCGACAAAAGCCTGCCGGAAATGGGTCCATCGTCGGGTCGTGTCCGTGCCCAGACCTTGGAGATCCTCCGGCGGCAAGGCTTTGAGTATGGCGGTGAGGGTCCCCAGAGCCTTTTCGACGCTGTCATAGGGGGCCGCCAGTTTGAGGCGGCTGTAAAACACATCGAGGTGTTGACGGAATTCATTCCGGAGTGATTCGACCGGCCCTGTTCCGCGTTGAGATGCCTGCTGTTCCCCCATGCCGGTACTCCTTGCCCTGTCAGGTGTTCCGGGAAGCTTACGGGAGGAACGAGCTGCGGCGCAACGCGTTTTCGTGCGAGGCGGTCATTTTTTCAATGGAGGGTGTGATGAGGTATCGATCCCTGGTTCTTCTCGTCGGAGTGCTGGTGACCGGTCTGGCCGGTTGTTCCCACCATCATGGAAGTTATGAGCATGCCAAAGGAGATTACTACTGGAGCAAAGCGTCTCAGGACGTGAGCGGGCTGGTTGACAAACATGTCAAGAATCCGGAAACCGTCAAGCAGGTGAATGTGGTGATGGGAGAGATGATCGCCGAGATTAAGTCGGCCCGGGAACAGCACCGCCAGTCTCATCGCGCGCTCTATGAGTTGAATGCGAACTATTCGGCTTCGCCTGAGGAGTTCACCAAGATCCTCGACGAACTGAATAACAACCGGATGCGTTCATCCGCAAAAATCCTGGGGCTCCGGTTCAAGATGAAAGCCTTATTGACGGCCGAGGAATGGACCGCGTTGTCCGAAGAATTGAAGCGGTATGGCAGCCGCTATTACGGGAAAGGTTCGGAGGGAACTGCCGCTCACCAGTAAAGGGATGGTAAGCGGTTCACGCCAGCCTGTGTAGGCCGGGTCGATGGTTGAGGAACAGCAGGTGGGTGGCGGATTCGGTCACTTCGAGTCCGCTTACCCCCGCATGGTCAATACGTGCATGACGCAGCGCATTCAAATCGAGCCGGAGATAATGGGCCAGCAGCGCCCGAATGACGTCGCCATGGGACACAAACACGTAGGGTCCATCTTGCGCCATTTGCAGCGCCTGCTCGACTGCTGTAACGGCACGCTGTTGCACGTCGCAGAGCGTTTCACCGCCTGAAGGGCGGGCCCGGTCCGGGTGCAGATATCAGTCCCGCTTGGCCGGGTCCTCATCTAACTCTTTCCAGTACCGATTGATCCAATCACCCACGCCGATCTCGCTCAGTCCCGGCGTATGATGCACCGGGACTGCATGCATGCGACCGACAATTTCGGCGGTTTGCACGGCGCGCAAGACAGGGCTGGTGTAGATGCCTGCGATCGGGGTCTGCGCCAGCATGTCGGCACAGGCGCAGGCCTGTTGTTCGCCGGTGCGGTTCAGAGGGATCGGCTGGTTCCCCATGACTTGTCCCGATCGATTCCAGTCGGTTTCTCCATGGCGGATGAGCAGCAGCGTCGGCATCGGTGATCCAGCGGGCCTCTTTATGGCGCGGGGACGGGTTTGCCTGGCCCGGTGAGTGGAACCGGTGCCCAATGTTGGCCCCCGTCGGACGATCGGTATAATCCGCTTCCGTTGGTGCCGAGGTAGAGCACTTGGGGATCACTCGGGCTGAGGCTGATCGTGCGGATATTCAAGGTTGTCAGTCCCTCATTGTGCGGTTGCCAGGTTTTTCCGCCATCAATGGTTTTCCGCACGCCATCCGTCCCACCGATGTAAAAGATATTGGCGTCCGTGGGATGCAACGCCAGCGTACTGATGAATTGGTTTGATAATCCTTCCCCGATCTGTTCCCAATGCTCGCCGCGATTGCCGGATCGAAACAATCCCTTGGTGGTGGCGGCATAGACCATCTCCGAATTCCGCGGATCAACCGCCAGCACATTCACGCCCAACGCCATGGCGGCGTTTAGCACATCCTCGGGTATGAGCCCGGTATTCTTTTTTTGCCAGCTCGTGCCGCCGTCTTCGCTGCGATAGGTGCCGCCTGTGGTTCCCGCATACAACACGCGGGGATGTTGGGGATCCATGGTGATGCAGGTCACGATATGCACTTCCTTCATCCCTGCCATCCGTTCTTCCCATTCCCGCCCTCCGTTTTTGGAGATGAAGGCGCCGACGGTTGTGGCGAGGTAGAGCAGTTCGGTGTTCTGGGGATGAAAGATGATTTCATTGATGAACGAGACGTGTTCTTTGAGTCCGACGTTGTGGGGGAGCCAATGCTGGCCGCCGTCGGGACTCTTGTAAATCGCGTCGCCCATGGTGCCGGCGTAGACTGTGGCAGGGAGTTTCGGGTCTATTGCCAGGGTCGTGACGCGGCGAGCGGTGAACGCCGGAAACTGTTCCCAGGTCGCGCCGCCGTCCCGGGTCTTATGTACGGCATCGTTCGTGGCCACATAGACAATATTGGGGTTCGACGGGTGGAGCGCGATTGAGACCACGGCCGATTCACGGCTGCCGCAGGCCAGGAGCAGGAAGCTGATGAGGCAAACTGATTGCCGGAGCAGGCTCGCCATTCGAGTGCATAAGGACATCACGGTGGTCGCAGACCTAATCACAGCGTAGCGACTGAGTCAAGGTGCGACAGCGAGTGAATGTGAGGGACATTCACAGGCGCGGGGTGAAGCGTTCGGCATACCCGGTCATTTCCACATAGCCGCGTCCTGTTACGGGCGCGCCTCGCGCCTGGCCTGAGGCAGACACCGCCCCTTCCCAATAGATCACGCGAGTGCTGCGGGCCGTATCCAATTCCTGATCCGCGAGGAGCGACTCCACCGTCAAATCAATTCCTATGGAAGGCGCAGTGAGTCGCCATCGTTGCGGGTACTGGCCTTTGGATCGCGGACTGGTCCAGTAGGCCAGTGGTTGAATGGCGAGATCCTGCGCGTCGAGTGGATGTGCGCGCCCGTCGGCCAGGACCAGGGTGCCGCTTGAGACCGGGTCGCTCGATCCATCGGCGCGTCGCAGGGAATACCACATCAGTTCCGTGGAGTCGCTGAGCTGGAGGCTGAACCAATCCCATCCCACCACATCGTGCCCAAGATCGGCCGAGCCGAATTCATGATCCATCCAGCTGAGGCCGGTGACGGCGAAGGTGTCGGCGCCGATTCGAATCTGCCCTCCGGTCGCGAGGCGGGTGAGTGAATAATAGTGCGAGGCCTGCCCGGCATCGGCGCCTTTACGGCTGATGCCGTCCCGCCCATGCACGACCGGCTGTTTTTCGGGAACGACATCGAGATCGATCGCAAAGTCGTCGGTGTCGGCCTGGAGCCGATGGCTCGGTGTCGTCCGATCATCCATCAGCAGGGACCAGCGGTCCACCCACACGTGCAACCGGCCTGTCTCTGCTCCGGCCTTCCCGAGTCCTTCGCGACTGACTTTATCGGCGTAATAAAAGCGGCCGGCGCCCAAATCGGTCAGGGCGAAATGGGACAGATAGAGTTGCTGAATGGACCACCTGGATGGCAACGTGTGAACCTGATCAGGAGGAATGCCCCGTCGAAAAAAAGTCAGTTCAAATCCGAACCGGCGGCCGTCGGCTGCGGTGAGATGACCGGTGTAGTACCACCATTCAGTCCGGAACCGTTCGTGCGCTCCATGGTCATCGGGAAACCGATAGTGATATCCCGGCACGGCCATGTCGAAGGCGTGAGGGGCCTCCTCAGTCGCGACGGACTGCGCGGTGAGGGAGGGCAGTCCTGCCAGGGTCAGGAGGAACATCGAGCAGGCGAGGCGTCCTCTCGTCATGGCGAAATCAGTATCCGCTCCTTCAGGCCATTTCGCATGGACTCGTCCGGTCCCACTGTCTTTTTTGATGGACAGTCGTCAAAACGTCAGTATTCATGCACGTTTTATGATGATTCGTCACGCGATGCGGCCTGGCGGCAGCGTTGACAATTTTGCAAAGCATCAGCTATCGTGAGCCATGTTTCCTGAGCCTGAACGTGAGCCGTCGAACCGGGAATTGTCGGGAAAAGTTCAACCATTTCCTGTCCCGGAACGCATTCCGTTATTTCCTCTTCCGAACGTCGTCTTCTTTCCCAAGACCTATCTCCCGCTCCACGTGTTCGAACCGCGGTACCGCCAGATGGTAGCGGATGCGGCTGCGGCAGGGCAATGTATCGGCATGGCGTTGTTGAAGGAGGGCTGGGAGGAACAGTACGAGGGCAATCCGCCGATTTTTTCCGTGGGCTGTGTCGGGCGATTGGCGAGCGTACAAGTGCTGCCCGACGGCCGGTCCAACATCCTGTTGCAAGGCCTTGAACGCTACGAAATCCATGAAGAATTCTTTGAGAAAAGCTATCGCGAAGCCCGCATCACCTTGAAGCCTCGCGACGGATCCCTGTCTCTCGACCAGGCCTTGCGCCGGTACCTGGTGCGGGTGCTCGATGAATATCTGAAAGCTGAAGAGGAGGCCTCACCGTTGCACAGTTTGATCCGGCCCGATGTGAGCGACGAGGTGTTCGTGAATTCGCTTTCGACCTATCTCGACTGTACTCCGCTGGAAAAACAGTTTTTGCTGGAAGCGGAGCATGTGCCGCAGCAAGCCCGCCGCCTCAGCGATTTGATTCAGTTCAAACTGGCAGAACGGCACGGCGCCGAAGGATGGGGCTGATGTCGCGGCCGGTCGCTATTGAAGTGTCCCACCTCGGGAAGACGTACGACAAGGTGCGGGCTGTCGATGACCTCTCGTTCCAGGTCTACACTGGAGAGATTTTCGGCCTGCTCGGACCGAACGGCGCGGGCAAGAGCACCACGCTTCGCATTCTGATCACCCTGCTCAACCCTACCTCGGGATCGGCCAAGATTTTCGGCCTGGACTCAGTGAAAGATGCGGACCGTGTCAGGCAGACCATCGGCTATGTACCCCAGGAGCGAGCCATCGATCGGTTTCTAACCGGCCGGGAACATCTTGAACTGCTTGCCGACCTCTACCATCTCTCGGCGGAAGACGCAGCCCGGCGAATTCCTCAACTGTTAAAATTAGTGGAACTGGAGCAGCAGGCTGATCGCCCTGCCAAGACCTATTCCGGCGGCATGAAGCGTAAGCTGGACATTGCGTGCGGGTTACTGCCCGATCCCAAAATCCTCTTCCTTGACGAGCCGACGCTCGGGCTGGACGTGCAAAGTCGTTTGCGCATCTGGGACCATGTGCGGGCGATGCGGGAGCGGGGCATCACCGTGGTGATGACGACCAATTATCTGGATGAGGCCGATCAGCTGTGCGACCGGATCGCCATCATCGACGGGGGACGGATCAAGGCCCTGGGGGCTCCCGGTGAATTGAAAGTCGGGTTGGGCGGAGATCTCGTGTCGTTGACGGTGCGCGAACAGGATCGCGTCGAGAAGCTGGCCGCTGCCGTGAGGGACCTTCCGGCCATTCGTGCCGTCACGACCAGGCAGAACGGACTGGACATTCGTGTGGACTCTCCGGAAAAGGCCTTGCCGGCTATCCTCGAAGCAGCCAATCGCCTGACGTGCCAGCTGGAGTTTATCGACTACCATCGACCACGGTTGGATGACGTGTTTATTGCCCACACCGGGCGGTCTATCAAGGACGATCAGCCGAAGGCCGAAGACTCATAATTGTCGCCGAGGAGCGTACGGACCGGGTTATGAAAGAATATTCGCAGGAAATTCGCGCATTGACGATGCGCTGGGTGCGGCGGCTGAGCCGGGAAAAGTTCAGCATGCTGTTTACGCTGGTGCAGCCGATGTTGTTCTGGCTGATCTTCTTCGGCAACCTGTTTCAACGCGCGGCGGACATGCAGGTGACCCAATCGTCGAGCTACATCAGCTTTCTGACCGCCGGGGTCGTGGTCATGACCGTGCTCAATAACGGATTGGCCGGCGGCGTCGATCTCCTCTTCGACAAGGAAAACGGTTTTCTGGAGCGGCTGATGTCCACGCCGATTCATCGAACCTCAGTCATCCTGAGCCGGTTCATCTTTGTGACCACCATCACCTCGCTGCAGGTGTTGGTCATCCTGGCTGTGGCCTGGCTCTTCGGCGTGCAGCCGGTCACCGGCTTGGCGGGGGTGGCGACGATTTTGCTCATCGGCATGATGTTCGGGGTGGGCTTAACCGCCATCTCGATGGCTATGGCCTTTTCCGTCAAGAGCCATGGCGATTTCTTTTCCGTTCTCGGCTTCCTCTCTCTGCCGATGATTTTCCTGAGCTCAGCCTTAGTGCCGTTGGCGGCCATGCCGGGCTGGATGGGATTTCTCGCCCAGTTCAATCCCATGACCTGGGCCATTGATGCTGTCCGTCCGCTCATTCTTCAGGGGTGGGCTGAGGCCTTGCCCCATGTCGGAATGGTGATCGGCGTGATGGTGTTGTTCGATGCGATCTGTCTCTATGGTGGTGCGCGGGCCTTCCGGCGGGCGATCGGGTGAGCAGGGTTACGCACCGAGGATCCTCCATGTTCGTGAACGAAAGTCAAATCCGCGCCTTGATCCGGCTCCTCAGTGACGAGGATGAGCGGATCGTCAAAACGATTAGCGGGAAATTGATTGACTACGGCGACTGCGCCGTCCCGCTGCTCCAGGAGGCGGAAATTGAGCAGCCGGAGATGGCCGATCGCATCGTCACCGTCTTGGAGGAAATCCGCGGGACGAGGCTGGAGGAGGAGCTCCGCGATCTGATCGCGTTACCCGATGACCAGGTGGACCTGGAAACCGGCGCGTTCATCCTCGCGCGCTATGCCTATCCAACGCTGGATGTGCAGGCCTACCGGCGCCAATTGGATCGTATGGCGCAGGATGTCCGGGAACAGATCGGCTCCCGTGTCTCCGGTGAAGAGACGGTCAGAGCACTCAACCGTTACTTATTCACGCAAGCCGGATTCAAGGGAAACACCAAGAACTATTACGAAGTCGAGAACAGTTATCTGAATTGCGTGATCGATCGCCGGACGGGTATCCCGATCAGTCTCTCGACAGTCTATCTCCTAATCGGCCAGCGGTTGCAGTTGCCGGTGCACGGGATCGGGATGCCCGGCCATTTCCTGGTGAAGTTCGATTCGGACCGGTACAAAATTTTCATCGATTGTTTCAACGGCGGCGCGTTGCTGACAGAGAAAAACTGCGCGCGCTTTCTCACCGAAGCCGGCTACGGGTTCGAAGACCGTTTTCTGCAGAAAAGCCCGACCAGAGCGATTTTGGCCCGCATGATCAAAAACCTGCTCGCCATCTACAATAAACTCGACGAGCCTCTCAAAAAGCACCGCTTGCCGCGGTTCGTGGAGATATTGGGGTGTGAACAGCGCGAAGAGGGGCTTTAGAAGGATGCTGAAAAAGTCCGCCAGCTGCGTTCTCGCCTCGTGCAGAAAATTTGTCTCGGTTAGCTCCGCAGCTTGAGCAGGTCCCGCGCCATTCTGACCCGTCCCGGGAAATGGTGTTTCGCCTGCCTGCGAACATCAAACCGTTCAGCAATCGGATAAAAATGCGACAGGATCAGCTGGTTGACGCCGGCTTCCTGTGCCACGCGGCCGCAAAGGCCCGCATGTAGATGCCCGGCTCCTGGCCGGTTCTCGGGAAAAGAGCAGTCGAGCACGGCGAGATCAGCCTCGTGGCAGAGCCGAACCAGACTCTCGCAATACAACGAGTCCCCTGAATAGGCCACCACGCGATTCTGATACTCGATCCGGTACCCCACGCAGTGTAATTTGGGCGCATGGGCGACGGTGGCGGGGGTGATGCGTGTCTCGCCGATCCGGAAGCTGCGATCGGACACCTCGCGGACCGTAACTCGGAAGGGCGCCCGATCGAAACTCGGGAACGTCGTCATCATGGCCCGCATCAACGTGGCGGTACCATGCGGGCCAATGAGCGTCAGCGGCGGCCTGGTCCCGCCCTGATACTTGCAAAAGATCACCGCATCAAAGAAGAACGGAATAAAATCCGCGAAATGGTCCGCGTGGAAATGGGAAAACAGAATGTGCGTGACGGTGTGGCGATCGACCCCGCTTTTGATCAAGTTGGAGAGCGTGCGCGGACCGAAGTCCAGCAGAAACGTCTGATCGGTTTGGATGAGGTACCCGGCGGCCGCGCGCGTGGGGTGAACATTGGTTCCCGACCCCAGCACCGTGAGGCGGATCATGCGTCCGGTTTCTCCTGAAAACTCCGATGGAGACGCAAGAGCAGAGTGCGCAATTGATCGGCTTCCGCCGCCGAGAGCGCGCGTTGGAAGAAGGGACGGAGGAATGCAACGTGGGCGGCGAAGGTCGTTCGGAACAGCCGGTTGCCCTTGCCGGTGAGGCAGATGCGGGTGGATCGCCGATCGTCGGCGACCGGCGTGCGCCGGATCAGCCCTTTGGCCTCCAGCCGGTCCAGCACCCCGGTGAGTGTGCCTTTGGTCACCAATGTGGCGGTCGATAGTTCGGCGCAGGTCAGGCCCTTGGTGTCGCCGAGGGTGGCAATCACGTCGAATTGCGACGGGGTGAGCCGCAGGGAGCGCACATGGCGGCTATCTGCGCGCGAAAATGCGAGATAGGCTTCGACCAGAGGGCGCAGCACTTTGAGGTGGGGTTCGTCTTTCAGGTCCGGAAGGTCCATCGCGGGCGAAGACTAGACATCCGTGAGGGTAGCTGTCAAGAGTGGTTCACGGGACTTGCGTTGACGCCGCAAGGACCGTCCTCCTATCATGTCGCCTGCCATGGCTCGTCACACGCAATCCGGCCAAGCCAATCTGACCGCCATTTTTCTCCTGCTGGGGGTAGTGGTGTCCGGGGTATGGGTGTGGAAACGCCTGTCGCCGGATACGCAGGATCTGATCATCGATCAGGCCATTCCCCTGGCGGCATTGGTGCTGGCTGTCTCGGCCGTGGTATGGCTGCTGGTCGGGAACATTCGGAAACGCCGCAAGCGGAATCAGGCGCGAGCCCGGTTGATCAAGTCGTTCGAGAGCCAGACCTCCGCCGACAAACGGCTGCAGCTCGCGTTTGCGGTCATTGAAGTCAATGAGTACCGGCGCGTCGGCCTTGAGGCAATTGCACCGCGCTTTCAGGAATTGTTTCTGACGACGCTCAAGCGGGCCTTGGGCGATAAGCAGCATCAGGTGCGAGGAATGGCGGCCAGCCACCTGGGGGTGATCGGGGATGATACGGTCGTGCCACACCTTCTGGCGGCGTTGGAGGACGACCATGCCTATGTGCGGTCCAGTGCCGCCCTGGGACTCGGTCGTCTGCGCGCGACTGCGGCCAAAGACAAGTTGGCCTATGTCAGTAAGGAAGATTGGGATCAAACGGTGCGGAGCCGGGCTCGCGAAGCGTTGGAGCGCATTCGTTGAGCAGGTGGCGCGGAAAACCGGCGCGTCGGCGTTTATGCGGCCCACTCAAGCAGCACAATTTCGGGCGGGCAATTCACTCGCATGGGAAGGGCCGACCAACCCAGGCCGCGATTGACATACAGACGGTGGCCGCCCTTCTCGTACAGGCCGTGAGTCCGTCCGTGACAACCGGGCGGCAACCAGAATGTCGGGATGCCGGGAATCCGCCATTGGCCGGCGTGGCTGTGGCCGCAGAGCGTGAGATCGGTGTGTTGCTTGGGCGTCAGTTGATCCAGAATATTCGGCGCGTGCGCCAGCACCAGCGTGAACCGACCGGGCTGCGACGAAGGAATGCAGCGAAGATCTGCGCGATGGAGTGACGGATCATCCAGCCCGGCGATGGCCAGTTCGCCGGTTGCCACTCGAATGAACGTGACCTGATTGAGCAGCAGTGTGACCTTGCGGCGATCGAATTGTTCGGCGAACTCATCGACACCGATACCGCTGTAGTGATCGTGGTTTCCGAGGGTCACGAAGACGGGGGCCAGCCGTCGCAGTTCCGTGAGGAAGCGCAGCACATGCGGGAGTCCGTCCCGGACATTGACCAGATCGCCGGTGATGAAGATCCAATCCGGCTTCAGGTCCGCCACGGCGCGCACCAGGGCGCGATGCCGTGGACGGTAGCGGTCCAGATGCAGATCGCTCAAGTGTACGGCCCGTCGTCCGGCCAGGGGAGCATGGGTGAGCGGAAGCCTGGTCACGGTCGCCGTGGACAGACCGATTTCCACTCCCGGTATCAGATTGAAGAAATGGTGAAAGGGGCGGCTGAGCCAGTGACCGATCCAGACGCGCACCAGCTCCTGCCATCGCATCACCGCGGAGATCATTCCATCACTCGATTCAGATGCGCTTTGTCCGCGGTGGTGACACGATAGCCCTGATCATAGAGTTTGCCCATCCCTGTCATGAGCGCTTCCATGCCACGGGCGTCGTGCAGGGAATCAAATTGGGCGGTGAGCGAACGCAGATGGGCAGCAGCTCCCAGAGAAGGTTCGGCGGCCAGGTTCAACGCTACGAGAATGTCGTGCAGTTCACGCGCGCTGTACAGGGAATTGTCGTCGCCGTCACCGACGAGAGCGAATTCGTAAAAGGTCAGACTGAGGGAAAGCAGTGCCTGGGTGCGCTGAAAGTCGGTGCGTACCGCATCGAGTCCGTCGGGATACCGCTTGCGGCAATCCGCCTCCTGCGCGTCTGAGTCGGCGGCGGCGAATGCAGAGGACTCCGCGGGAATCCAGGCAATCTGTTGCACGGCGGGCGGGGCAGGCTTGTGCCGCTGTTGCTTGTAAAACAACGTCATGCATTGACTGGCAATCGCAAAGGCCTGCTTGTCGGTGTCTGCCTGGCGTTTGATGTGTTGGGTGAGCTGCGCAAAGACATCGATCCCGATTGCCCGGGAGCCCGCCGTCGCTGACGAGGCGGGTGCGATCGCGCACAACAGAAACAAGATCGCACAGCTCGTTTTGGCAAGGCCGGTTCGCATGAGGATCACGTCCAGTGGGATAGTGGGCGTCGGAGCTCGCCTGAGATGAGTATAACACGGGTGGCTCCCGTGACTATCCAAATGACGTGAAGTGTAATCGCTCTGAAACGATGAAGGACATTCATGCCGACTCCCTCTTGGCTCGATGATACGGTGCCCTACGTGACCGCTTCCATTCCGGCTCTCGGCGGCCGCATCCGCAGCACGCCGGAAGATTTTTGCGTGGACGAGCGCCCTCTGTATTTGCCCTGCGGCGAGGGGGAACACTTGTATATCAAAATCACCAAGCGGGGTCTGTCTACCCCTGATCTGGTGTTGCGACTCTCGTCCCAACTCCATGTGAAGGCGCAGACGATCGGCGTGGCCGGCCTCAAGGATGCACAAGCGGTCACCACGCAGATGGTGTCGTTGCAGGGCGTGAAGGCCGACGCGGTCGCGGCCTTAGCGACAGACGAGCGATTGCTTAGCGTAGAGGTATTGGGGCGCCATCGCAATCGACTGCGCAAGGGGCACCATGCCGGCAATCACTTTCGTTTGGTCGTACGCGATGTTCGCGAGGGGAGCGAGGACTTGCTGAGCCGGCTGTTTGATGAGCTGGTGCGGCGCGGGGTGCCCAATTATTTCGGTCCGCAACGACAAGGACGCTCGGGGACAAATTTTCAGCTGGGCGCCGAGTTACTGCAGGATGCGGCGCGCCGCAACAAGATGCCTCGCTCCAAACGCATCTGGTTCATGAATGCCTATCAGTCGTATGTGTTCAACCAGATCGTTGCCAGGCGGATCGAGACTATTGACCGGGTGTTGCTCGGTGATTGGGCCATGAAGTCTGAAAACGGCGCCTGTTTCCCGGTGGAACAGCCGGATGTGGAGCAGCTGCGGGCGGATCGATTCGAAATCAGCCCGACGGGACCACTCTTCGGGTCGCGGGCGCCATGGGCGACAGGTGTGCCGGGAGACATTGAACGGGCCGTCATTGCCGAATTGGGCAGCACGCCGGATCTCTTGTCGAAAGCCGGTGCGGAATGCGGATTCCGCGGTGAGCGGCGCGCGCTGCGTGTTCGCCTCAATGACCTGGCCTGGTCGCTGGACGGTTCGGTGTTGACGCTCTCGTTCTGGCTCCCGCCGGGATCCTATGCCACCAGTGTGCTGCGAGAGGTTGTGAAGAATTCCTAGCGAACGGGTCATCCATTCGGACTAATGGTAGAATCAGGATACGCACGTGTGACTCACGCTGCGTCCCTCTAGATTGCCGATTCGAGTTCAGAGGACCCGGTCATGTCAGCATCGCAGGAAACGGTATTTCTCCAAGGCCACATCATCGATTCGTTGATCCTGGCCAAAGTGCTGGACACGATTCTGATGATGGGCGGCGCCTTCGATCTGCAGGATGTGAACATAGGGACGACGAGAGAGGCGCCTTCGCAAGCGCGAATTGTCGTGCGTGCCCGGTCCAGCCGGCAGTTGGCCGAGATTCTCCAGGCCATTCAACCCCATGGCGCCGCCGTCGAGCGGGACACCGATTGCCGGTTCGAGCCGGCCCCGGCGGCAGGGATATTCCCCGATCAGTTCTATGCCACGACGCATTTGCCGACTCAGATCCGGCTCGATGGCGATTGGGTGGAGGTCGAGGGTATGGAGATGGACCTCGGCATTTGTGTCGATCCGGCGAAGGCTCGCGCCAGAACGCTGCCAATGGGCGCGGTACAGGCCGGCGACTTGATCGTGACGGGGAGAGAAGGCATTAGGGTTCTGCCCTTGACCCGCCCTGCCGAGCGCGATGTGTTCGGTTTCATGGAATCGGTGGTGTCTTCAGAACGACCGCATCAGCCGGTCATCGCCGATATCGCGCAACGGATGCTGAAATTGCGGGCCGGCTTTCGGCAGGGGCATCCGGGCACGAAGGTGCTCCTGGCGGGCGGGCCGGCGATCGTGCATGCCGGCGGGCGGGAGGCGCTGACCTGGCTGATCGAAGCCGGCTTTATTCAAGCTCTGTTCTGCGGCAATGCGCTGGCCGCGCACGATATGGAAGCTAGTTTGTACGGCACGTCTCTCGGGTATGGCTTGACCGCCGGTCGGTCCGTTCCGCATGGACATGAGCATCATTTGCGGACGATCAACCGGATTCGCGCGATCGGCAGCATTCATGAGGCGGTGCGCTCCGGTATGATCACCGAGGGCATCATGGCAGCCTGCGTACGGCACGACGTGAGAATGGTGATGGCCGGCACCATCCGGGATGATGGCCCCCTGCCCGGCGTGGTGACGGACTCCATGCAGGCGCAGCAGGCGATGCGCGCCGAAGTGCAGGGCGTCGGCCTGGCTCTGTTGGTGGCGTCCACGCTGCACGCCATCGCCACCGGCAATTTGTTGCCGGCCACCGTGCCCACCGTCTGCGTCGATGTGAATCCTTCCGTGCCGACAAAACTGGCGGACCGGGGCAGTTTTCAAGCGGTCGGCATTGTGATGGACGCCGCATCCTTTCTCAAAGAACTGGCGCGTGAACTCGGGTGGCGTCTATGAGCCGGTTGTTGGTCTGTCCTCCCGAATATTTTCAGATCGATTACGAAATCAATCCCTGGATGCGTCGTGAGAATGCCGTGGCTCCGTCGCGCGCGGCGAGCCAATGGCAGAGGCTGGTGAACGTGTTGGAGCAGGACGTCGGAGCAGGAATCGAGCTGATGCAGCCTGTTCCCGGATTGCCGGATCTGGTCTTTACGGCCAATGCCGGGGTGGTTGACGGTCGCCGCGCCGTGATCAGCCGGTTTCGTTATCCCGAGCGCCGGCGCGAGGAAGTGTATTTCACGCAATGGTTTCACGAGCATGGGTATGATGTAGTGACGCTCGAGGAGTCGCTCTATTTTGAAGGAGCCGGCGACCTCCTGGGATTTCCAGACACCTGGTTCGGCGGATATCGCCAGCGATCGGATATCCGGTCGTTTCCGAAGCTGAGCGAGATCTTCCAGCGCGAAATCATTCCGCTCGAACTCATCGATGGCCGGTTCTATCATCTCGATACGTGTTTTTGTCCCCTCAGCGGCGGCGAGTTGTTGTACTTTCCTCCCGCATTCGATGCCTATGGCCTGGCCGCCATCGCGCAACGGATACCTGAGGAACAGCGGCTTGTGGTGCCGGAGGCGGAAGCGATTCGATTCGCCTGCAATGCTGTCTGCATCGGCAAGCACATCGTCATTCCGGCCGGTTGTCCCAGCACCACAGGGCTTCTGGAATCCCGCGGGTATTACACGCATGACGTGGAGTTGGGTGAGTTCATGAAGTCAGGCGGCGCCGCCAAATGCCTGACCCTGGCTCTGGATTAACAGCGTAGGTGACCAGCCTGAGCGCCCTTCGCTTACCGCTTTGACCGGAAGAAAAACGATAAGTACAGACCTGCAATGGCCGTCGTGGTGAGTTCGATCGTGAGCAACAAACGGCTGACAATGGCCCCTGGTTGCGGCGGTGAAAGAATGAAATGAAAGCCGAGAAAGGCTGCCGGTTGTGAGGGCGGCGTTTCCCAGGGCGGCATGATGAGAGACACGATCAGGACGGTGATCATGCCATATAAGATGTTCAGATTCAGCTGTTCTCTCGCTGAGCCGGAGCCGGACGCGCGCGTCGTCGCTGCTCCCTCCGTGTCGCGGGCCACGCCGGCTCCGCAGTAGGTGCAGTAACGATTGATTTCGGGCAGGGCGCGTCCGCAGGCTGGACAGGGCTTCATGATCGCGGCTCCTCGTGGACCTGCAGCCTACCGTCTGCGCAAACGAAATTCCAGTGATCAGGCGAATGTGCCGGATGGCTTCGTTGACACCCTTCCAGACCCCTTCCTATAATCCGCGTCCATGACGCGATCATCAAGTCAACGCGTAGCGGTCATCGGCGCCGGCGCCTGGGGAACGGCGTTGGCCCGTCATCTGGCTGAGAAACAGATCTCCGTGTGTTTGTGGGCGCATGAACCGGAGGTCGTGCAGGCCGTCGAACGGCAGCGTGAAAATGTCGTCTTCTTGCCGGGGGTGCGGCTGCCGTCCACCTTAACCGCCACGAACCAGTTGGCTGACGCCCTGGCGGGGGCTGATTGTGTCATTTTCGCCGTGCCCTCGCATGTGGCACGATTGGTCCTGAGCCGGATCGGCCCCCTCCTATCGCAATCGGTTCCCTTCGTCAGCGCCACCAAGGGCATCGAGGAAACCACGCTCGAACTAATGACGCAGGTGATGCAGGATGTTCTGCCTGCACATATGAGGAATTCATTGATGGTCCTGTCCGGTCCCAGTTTCGCCAGCGAGGTGAGCCAGGGAAAACCGACGGCGCTGTGCCTCGCCGGCCAGGATGCCGGAGCCGTCAAGGCCATTCAGAGCCTGTTCATGACGCCGACGTTTCGGGTCTATGCGGATGACGACCTGATTGGGGTCCAGCTCGGCGGGTCGTTGAAAAATGTCATGGCCCTTGCGGCCGGCGTGGTGGATGGGCTTGAACTCGGCCATAACGCTCGCGCGGCGCTGATCACCCGTGGCCTGGCTGAAATGATCCGGCTTGGAATGGCGATGGGTGCGGATCCACGAACGTTTTACGGATTGTCCGGAGTTGGAGATCTCATCCTGACCTGCACCGGGCCCTTGAGTCGCAACCATTCGGTCGGGGTGCGGTTAGGAAGAGGCGAGCGGTTGGACGGCATTCTGGCCAGTATGCAGGCCGTGGCGGAAGGCGTGCGTACCGCCAAAGCCGCGTTGGGTCTGGCCCAGCAGTGTGGTGTAGACATGCCGATTGTACAGGAGGTCAACGCCGTACTCTTTGCCGACAAACCTTGCCGTCAGGCAGTCGGTGACCTGATGGAACGCGAAGCCAAGGAAGAAAAGGCCCTGTCATGAATCAAGACCAGTTGCGGGCGTTACTGACAGACGTTCAGCAGGGCGCCACAGCGGTGCCGGATGCACTGCACCGGTTGCGCACACTCCCGTATGAAAATTTAGGATTTGCCTCGCTCGATCACCACCGCGCCATTCGACAGGGTTTCCCGGAAGTCATTTTTTGCGAAGGAAAAACCGTGTCGCAGGTGGTGGCCATCGCCAGGACTTTGTTGCGGAAGAATAATGCGCTGTTGGCCACGCGGGTGGAGCCTGTTGCCGCTCGGGCGTTGCTGCGGGTCAGCAAACGAGCGACCTATCACGAGGCGGCGCGGGTCGTGGCGATTGTGCCGCCCAAGCTGGTGCGTCGAGGGTCTGTCCTCATTGTCACCGCCGGAACCGCCGATATTCCCGTCGCCGAAGAGGCGCGCGTGACGGCCGATATCATGGGCAGCAAGACCGACACCTTGTATGACGTGGGAGTGGCCGGGTTGCATCGGTTGCTTGGCCAACAAGAGCGGTTACATGACGCGCGGGCCATCATTGTTGCGGCCGGGATGGATGGTGTGCTTCCAAGCGTGGTCGGCGGATTGGTGCGGCAACCGGTCATCGCGGTGCCGACCAGCCGTGGGTATGGCGCGCATTTCGGCGGGTTGGCCGCCTTGTTGACGATGCTGAATTCCTGCGCGGCCGGTGTCGGCGTGATGAATATCGATAACGGGTTCGGCGCCGGCTGCCTGGCTCACCGCATCAATATGGTGGGCGAGATGGATGGGGATCGGCCGACAGGGGCGAGGCGCTAATCACGAAATGCGCTCGTATCGCAGGAAAGGCACTCGGCTAGTCCTTCACCACAATCTTGCCGCGTTTTGGCCATGAGAGCATTTGGGTGCGCTGACCTTTCTCTCCGTTACTCAACAGCTTGACTCGAACTTCATACCCATACGATCCGACCGGAATCTGCTGTTTGTTGTGATCCAGTCCGTCCCACTCCAGGTCGACGTGCACATGCCGTTGCGGGGTATCTCCATTCGCGCTTGGAGTCGTTTGCACATGTTGATTCACCGGCTGTCGAATCGAGAGGAAGCGTAGCGAGGTCATGGAGGCGGACGTGACGAGTGCGGACACTTCCAGCATGAGGTGTTCGTCGACTTCCTTCGGCAATTGCACGGTGGCGACGAAATGAAACGGGCCATCCTGCGGCCGATAGGGCATCGGCGCAGCCTGCAGCGAGAGGATTTTCAAGTCCGGCTCAGGGCGCGGGACGCTGCTCTTCCCTTTGGTTTTGGCGAGAATCACGCTCTGCTCCCCAAGCAGGCAAATGCCGCTGAGCAGGAGCAGCAGGCCGAATCTCATTCCCGCCGATACACGCCTGCCGGTGTTCCGGGGAGCTGGTGTTGAATTGATCATGGGTGTCGGTGTCGCAGGTGGTGGCTGGTGGTCCGATGGCATGCGTTTCTTGATTGGGGATAACACAGCATGGCAGGGCTGTCAATGAACGAGCGGAATGATTGCTGTCTGGGTGCGGCTCCGGTAAGATGCCGCTCGTTTGCGTGGAATCATGAACCGTAGGAGTGGCGTGGCGAGGCACCTGCATTTCGATTGTTTCTCCGGCATCAGCGGCGACATGACATTGGGCGCGTTGGTCGATGCGGGGTTGCCGTTCAAGGATCTCGTGCGCGGACTGGCTTCGCTGAAGATCGAGGGGTATCGGCTCGCGCGCAAGCGGGTCGAGCGCGGAGCCCTCACGGCGACCAAGGTCGATGTGCTGATTGATAAAGGTTTTCGCGCCCCGTTGACCCTGGCGAAAATCGCCAGCATTCTCCGGAAAAGCGGCCTGCCGCCAGTGGTGAAAGAACGGAGTCAGGCCGTATTCGACGTCCTGGCAGACGCTGAGGGAAAGGCCCACGGAGTCGAGCCGGCGCATGTGCATTTCCATGAAGTGGGCGTGATCGATTCGTTTGTGGATGTGGTCGGCGGGATCCTCGGCCTGCACCTGCTCGACATTCAGCGTGTGACGGCCTCCGCCGTCAATGTCGGGTCCGGCATGCTTCAGTCGGCTCACGGCGCGTTGCCTGTGCCGGGACCTGCCGTAGCCGCGTTAGCGGTCGGAGTGCCGATTTACGCCAAAGGTCCTGAGCGGGAGCTGACGACGCCGACCGGGATGGCCCTGCTCAGAACCGTGACGACAGCATTCGGCGGCCTGCCCTCCATGCAGGTGCGTCAAGTGGGATATGGCGCGGGGACTGCCGATCCGGCGCAGTGGGCGAATGTGTTGCGCGTGTTCATCGGCGAAGAGCCGGCTCTGAGCGGGGCGGTGGACACGATCGTTGAGCTGGAAACGAATCTCGACGATGTGAATCCGCAAGTGTACGACACGGTGTTCGACCGGGTGTTTGCCGCCGGGGCTCTCGACGCGACGCTGGCGCCGGTCATCATGAAGAAGGGCCGGCCGGGAAATGTCCTGTCCGTCCTCGTGCCTCGGGAACAGGCAGAGGCGGTCCTGGCGGTGCTTTTTGCCGAAACGACGGCGCTCGGCGTCCGGACTCGCGAGGTGCAGCGGCGTGTGTTGCCGCGCCGGTTTGCTTCCGTGCGGGTCAACGGGACTGATGTGCGCATCAAACTCGCAGAGACGCGGCCGGGGCAGAGCAAAGCCGCTCCGGAATATGAAGATTGTAAACGCGTGGCCGAACAGAGTGGTCGTCCTGTCAAGGACGTGCTAGACGAGGCCATGCTGGTGTATCGGCAGACCCGCGGCGCAAGCCACACAAGAAAGGGGCGCACGTGATTGACGAGATCGTGTCTGTTCCCTTCTCCCCCTCTCCCATTGACCTGCGGGGCCGCCGGTGACAGTTCTGCTCTACGTGGGACTGTTTGTCGCCTCCGTCGTCATCACCCTCGCCGGGTGCCATCTCTTTACGAACGGCATTGAGTGGCTCGGAAAACGCCTGAATATTTCGGAAGGCGCGGTCGGGAGTGTGTTCGCTGCCGTCGGGACGACGCTCCCTGAAACCTCGATTCCGATCATCGCCATCTTTTTCGGGGCGGGGCGCGAGCAGATGGAAGTCGGTCTGGGGGCCATTCTCGGGGCGCCGTTTATGCTCAGCACGTTGGTGCTGCCGATCCTGGCGCTGCTGCTGGTGCTCTACGCAAAGCTGGGGAAGCGGACGGCGACCTTCAAGCTCAATTATGGCGAGGTCCGGGTCGATATCAGCTTTTTTCTCGTCAGTTATGTGCTGGCGCTCACCTGCGCCATGATCCCTTCGAAGGTCTTCCATGTCGCTGTGGCGGTTGTGCTACTGGCCATGTACGTGTATTACATGAAACTCAAGTTTTCGGCGGAAGACGAAGAAGGCGAGGAGGGTGGTGACCTGGAACCGCTGCTTTTCTCCCGCCGCTCCGCCAAACCCTCATATCTGGTCATTGGAGCGCAAGGGATCGTCGGGTTGCTGGGGTTGGTCGGCGGAGCCCACCTGTTTGTCACGGCGGCAAATTCCATTTCCGCCGAACTGCAGGTCTCGCCGCTTATCCTTGCGTTGTTGATCGCCCCGCTGGCCACGGAGTTACCCGAGATGTCTAATAGTTTTTTGTGGTTGTACCGGAAAAAGGATCGGCTGGCGGTCGGAAATGTGACCGGTGCGATGGTGTTCCAGGGTTCAATCCCCGTCTCTGTCGGATTGCTCGGAACCGAATGGACCCTGGGGACCACGGCGCTGGCGACGATGGTCCTCGCCGTCATTGCCATGGGTCTGAGCCTGTTGCAGGCAGTCTGGTCCGGGCATTGGCGCCCCTGGTTGCTCAGCGGCAGCGCGCTCCTGTACCTTGGCTACACATTATTCTTGTATGCCCATGGCTCGTAAGCTCTCACAACGGTCGGTCCGTCCTCTCTTGGGTCTCACCATGGGAGATCCGGCCGGGATCGGGCCTGAGGTCATTGCCAAGGCGCTGGCCGACAAGGCGCTGACGCGGCTTTGTCGGCCGGTGGTCATCGGCTCCCGTCCGGTCATGGAACGAACGGTCAAGTGGCTGGATTTGCCCTTGGACGTAGTGGCGTTTGATCCGGGCGGCGGCTCGCGATTGAAGTCCGGACAGGTCGCTGTGGCTGATCCGTTGGAACGTCCGCTGCCGAAATTTCGCATGGGCGTGGCGTCGGAAGTGACCGGTGCGGCTTCCATCGCATTCATCAAAGAAGCGGTCGAGTTGGCGCAGGCGGGGAGCGTAGGCGGAATCGTCACGGCTCCCATCAATAAAGAAGCGATGAATATGGCCGGGTTTCACTACCCGGGGCACACCGAACTGTTGGCGGATCTCACCGGGACCAAAGAGTTCGGTATGATGATTGTCGGCGGGCCGCTGAAAATTATGTTTACCACCACTCATGTCGCGATCAACGCCTTGTCTCCACTGCTGACCAAGGAGCGGATCAGCAAGGCCATTCGTTTGGCGCATCTCGGGTTGACGAAGTATTTTGGCATTGCGCGCCCGAGGATCGGCGTGGCGGCGTTGAATCCTCATGCCGGGGAGCATGGTCTGTTCGGGAACGAAGAGACGACCAGCATCGCTCCGGCCGTCAAGTTAGCCAGGGCTGCCGGCATCAAGGCGAGCGATCCGTTGCCTGCCGATACCCTGTTTGGAAAGGCCGCGCGCGGCGACTACGATGGGGTGGTGGCGATGTATCATGATCAAGGATTGATTCCCCTCAAGCTCGTCGCGTTCGGCGCCTGCGTGAATCTGACGGTAGGGTTGCCGATCATTCGAACCTCGGTCGATCATGGAACCGCCTACGATATTGCCGGCAAAGGGGTCGCTGAGCACGGGAGTTTGTTGGAGGCGGTGAAGGTCGCGGCCCGTCTGGCACAATCCTGGTCTCCCGTTCACCAACCGTCCCGATAGGAAAGAGGAGACATGTCCATATCAAATGCAGGATCTTCCGCGGCAGCCATCATCGATCAACAGGTGAAGGAGTTGGACGCGATCGCGACCAGGACCATTCAGGACTTTAACACCACCCTGGGCACGGAACGTGTGGGACAATGGAAAATTCGTACGGTGGCCCTGCTGCAGCAACATGCCGGGCCGGCCGAGGCGGACGGCCTGACGCGAACAACTCCGGGCATGGCGTTCACCAACGATTTGATCGAGGAGTTCAGCGACGAAGTGGAATGTTATCGGTCGTATCTTGTCACGCTCGCGAAACGCCTGCGGACGACGGCTCCTCGCACCGCCGGATAGAAAGCCGCGTGAACCATGGCTGCGCCCTTTCCCCCAGCCCTGAAACGGCTTGGTCAGAATTTTCTCATCGACCCGAACATTATCCGCAAAATCGTGTCCCTGGCGGCGCTTCGTCCGGATGACACGGTCTTGGAAATCGGGCCGGGCCGGGGCGCGTTGACGGCCGGGTTGTGTGCTGAGGCCGGGCGTGTCATTGCGGTCGAGATCGATCCGCAGCTGCGGCCTCAACTTCAGGAGACGCTCGGTCATTGCCGCAACCTCGACCTTCGAATCGGGGATGCCTTGGAGTTCCCCTTCGACAGCCTGCCGCCGCGGACGGTGGTGGTGTCGAACCTGCCGTATTACGTCTCCACGCCGATTCTGTTCGCATTACTGGATGCCCGTGCCCACTTCGACCGTCTAGTGCTGATGCTGCAAACCGAGGTGGCCCTCAGATTGGCCGCCAAACCGAACAGCGAGGACTATGGAGTGCTGTCGGTTTTGACGCAGGAAGCGGCAGAGGTGGAGGTCGCTTTTCGTGTTTCTGCCAATTGTTTCCGCCCTCGTCCGACCGTCGGGTCGGCGGTCGTGCATCTTAAACTCAAGCCCCGGGATGGCATCGATCCGGTTCATTATGAGCGGTTCCGGCGTCTGGTGCGGGCGGCCTTTGCCCATCGGCGGAAGACGTTGGTGAATTCGTTGCGTGATGAGGGATATCCGTCCGGGCGGATTTCCCGCGCGATGCAGGCTATCGGTGTTCCGGTGCAGTCTCGGGCAGAGACGCTGACCCTCGATGACTATCGCGCCCTCGCCTCTGCGGTCGGCGATGGCGAATCGGCTTGATCACGCAATTCCTACGCGCATGGGCAGCGGCTGATCGGCCTGCGCAACATTGCCCCTTTGTTTGAAAAGGCGTTTTCCCTGTGCTACGATCCGCCGCATGGGTGTATCCACCACGGCAAAGCGCGGTGACGCCCGCTCAGCCCCTTCCCGTTCCTCTCATGTGAAGCGCGAAGTGATCGGGGTTCTCCTGATCGCAGTCGGTCTCCTGATCCTGCTCAGTCTGGTGTCGTTTGTTCCCGGCGACGCCAAATCGATCGCGGCATCCGGAGCTGCCGGCAATCAGCCCAAAAACATGATCGGGTCGGTCGGAGCGCTGTCGGCGGCCGCATGTTTTTTCATGGTCGGTGGGGCCGCCTATCTCTTTCCCATTCTGCTCGGGCTCCTCGGGGCCCGCTGTTTCACACCCATTCCGCTCACCATGCGACTCAGAAATGCCGGCAGCGGACTGGCCGCCATGGTGTTTTTGAGCGCGCTCTTGCATCTGGAAGTGACGGCTGTCCCGACGATTTCCAGCGGATGGGTGAATCGAGGCTTGGCCGGCGGCATCATCGGCCAGGTGTTGGCCGACGGAGCGCGCAGGTATTTCGCTACAACCGGTGCGCATATTGTCGTTCTCGCCGGGCTGATCGTGGCCCTGCTGTTTACGGTGCCCCTGTCGTTGACGGCGTTGCTACAACGGGTTCCTGACTGGTGGGGCACCGTCCGCGAGCGCATGGCCGGACTCATGCCGGAGTGGCGGGTGAAGCAGGAAGAGCCGGCGACTCAACCGAAGCGGTCTCGTGTGAAGGTGGCAAGGCCGGTACGCGAGATGGAAGAGCCGGGGCTCGATCGCGAGGTGCAGGTGGTGGCCGAGGCGGTTGAGCAGATTGCGGTTCCCATGATTCCCCCAAAAATTCAGCCGCCGATGAAAGTGGAAAAGCGCGCTACGCCCGATGACGAACCGGCTGCAGCGGTGGCGACGAGCCCGTCCGTCTCAGATGGCTATGTCTTGCCGGACCCGCAAGAATTACTCAGTGATCCCTCCGGTCCTATCGCCCGTCTCAGCGACGACGAGCTGAAACTGCAATCTGAAATCCTGACCAAGGCTTTGAAAAGTTTTGCGATCGAGGGGCGCGTCACCGAAGTGCGCCCAGGGCCGGTCGTCACCATGTATGAATTCGAACCGGCGCCCGGCACCAAGGTCGCGCGCATCGTGAACCTGGCCGATGACCTGGCACTGGCGCTCAAGGCCATCAGTTTGCGCATCGTGGCTCCGTTGCCGGGAAAATCTGTCGTGGGCATTGAAGTGCCGAACCCACACCGGGAAATGGTGTCCATGAAGGAAGTCGTGACCAGCGACGCCTTCGCCAGGTCGCGGTCCAAACTGAGTCTGGCACTGGGGAAAGATATTTTCGGAGGGGCGGTCTGCGCCGATCTGCAGACGATGCCCCACCTGCTAGTGGCCGGCGCCACCGGAGCCGGAAAAAGCGTGGGATTGAACACGATGTTGTTGAGCATTCTGTTCAGCGCGCGGCCGGATGAAGTGAAGTTGCTCCTTATCGATCCCAAGATGCTGGAGTTTCAAAGTTATGACGGGATTCCGCACCTGCTTCGCCCCGTGATTACAGACCCCAAGTCCGCGGCGCGCGGGCTGGGATGGGTCGTCCAGGAAATGGAACGGCGGTATAAGCTGTTGGCCGAAGCCGGGGTGCGCAGCATCGATGCCTACAATAGACGAATCTCCGAGGTGCAGGGGGCGGTGTCCGATGTCTGGCATTCCGGCAAGGCTGAACAGGTGGAATTGACGTTTCTCTCCGAGGAGGAACGGCTCTCGAAGGGAGAGAACGCGGAACCCGCCGGGGAGAATGGCCCGAGGGATTCTGTCGCACCGACTCCGCCGGAACCGCTGCCCTATATCATGGTGATGATCGACGAATTGGCAGATCTCATGATGGTGGCTCCGAAGGACGTGGAAGATAAGATTGCCCGTCTCGCCCAGATGGCGCGCGCCTCAGGGATTCACCTCGTGCTCGCGACCCAACGGCCGTCGGTCGATGTGTTGACCGGCCTCATCAAGGCCAACTTTCCGGCGCGGATCGCGTTTCAAGTGTCATCCAAAACCGACTCGCGCACGATTCTTGACGCGAACGGTGCGGAGGCGCTGCTCGGCCGTGGAGACATGTTGTACCTCGCGTCGGGGACCGGAAAGTTGATGCGTATTCACGGTTCTTTTGTGTCTGATGACGACGTGCGGCGGGTGGTCGAATTTGTCAAGAAGCAGGCCTTGCCCTCGTATTGCCGCGAACTGCAGTCGCTTAAAATCGAAGAGGCGGAGGAGGAGCAGGCGAAAGACGAAGTGTATGAACAGGCCAAGGACCTGGTCCTCTCGACGGGGCAGGCCTCCGCCTCGTTGATCCAGCGGCGCTTGCGCGTGGGGTATCCTCGGGCGGCCCGCATGATCGAACAGATGGAGGCGGACGGCGTTGTGGGAGCGGCCGGACGGGATGGGCGTCGCGAGGTTCTGGGGCGTCGAGGCCCGGTCGGCGGAGATGAGGCATGATGCGAAGATTCTTGCTCGTTGCGGTGCTCGTGGTGAATGCCGTGCCGGCTGCGGCTCAACTTGTGAAGCCGGATGAGCCGGCGGTTGACCTTCAGGCGGTGCAGGAAGTCCAGGATATCGTCAAAAAAATTCAAGCCCGCTACGAGAAAACCAAGGACCTGCAGGCGTCCTTCTCGCAAAAGACGAGGATTGAAGGATTTTCCACGCCCGTGATTTCGACCGGCCATTTTTACATTAAGAAGCCCGGGCGGTTGCGGTGGGATTATATCGAGCCGGCCACGGAAGAAATCTACGTCAACAAGGACGATGTGAAGATGTACGTGCCGGAGCACAAGCAAGTGCTGGTGGGTAAGCTGACCTATATGGCGGCTTCCCAGGCGCCGCTGCAATTATTGCAGGGAGTGGCCAAGCTGGATGAGGAATTCGATATTGAACCGATGCCCAATAAGGAGCGGGGAGCCGGGGGGATTCTCCTAGTATCGCTGACCCCCAAGCAGGGACGTGCCGAACCGGAGCGGGCGATTCAGAAAATCGTGATCGAGGTGCAGCCGAAGACCTATTTTCTCAAGACCATCGCGCTGCACGAGGTCAGCGGGAACATCGCCACCTTTGAATTCTCAGAGTTGAAGCCGAACAGTGGATTAAAAGACGACCTATTTGATTTCAAGGCGCCGGCCGATGTAGAAATCGTCAGGGCGCCGGTCCTGAGCCGACCCTGAACCTAGGTCGGCGGCGGGACAACGATGAATCAAGACATGGTGAGGGGAGCATGAACCAGGCCTGTGCAAGCAGTGTTACCGAAGCAGTTGAGCGGGCGATTGCGGCCTTGGACCTCGAACGGTTAGAGCGGGACTATTGGGCGCAGAACGAGTTCCTGTACATTCCTCAGTTTTTGCCGAGTGAGTTTGTCGAGGCCGAGCTGACGTCACAGGCGCAGGCGCTCAAATCCGGCTTGAACCGCAATTACATTCCGGGACATAAGAAGGGCGGCAGTGTCAGCTATTATACAGTGCGGGAGCAGGCGCCGCAGTTCATCGACCTGTATCGTTCAGATGCCTTTCGGGCTATGCTCAACCGGTTGACCAAGGTGAATCTCCTCCTGTGTCCCGACAACGATCCGCATTCCTGCGCATTGTATTATTACACGGAAGCCGGCGACCACATCGGGTATCACTACGATACCTCTTACTACAAAGGCGCCCGGTATACGATCCTGCTGGGATTGCTCGATCAATCGCAGCACTGCCGCCTCGTCTGTGATTTATTCAAAGACGTTCCCGGCAAGCAGCCGGTGCATATGGAACTGGCGACGGCTCCCGGCGACCTGGTGATCTTCAACGGCGACAAGCTCTGGCACGCCGTGACGCCGCTCGGCGATCACGAAGAACGGATTGTCCTGACTCTGGAGTATGTGACCAATCCCGACATGGGTGCGTTTAAACGCCTCTATTCCAATCTCAAGGATTCATTCGCCTACTTCGGGTTGCGATCCGTGTTTAAACGCGCCTATTCCTCCAGGTCCCGCGCATAGGGTTCGCCGTACCTGCTTCTTTGACGGTTTGTGGTTCGTCTCCGTCACTGTGACAGGGCGGGGAAGCGCAGTCTGAACGTGGCGCCCTTCCCTTCGGCGCTGTCCAGCGTAATCGTCCCTCCATGCCGAGTCACGATCTTATGCACAATGCTGAGACCCAATCCCGTCCCTTTTCCTGGCGCCTTGGTGGTAAAAAACGGATCAAAAATGCGCGGTCGCACTGCAGCCGGAATGCCCGGGCCGGTGTCGGAAATGGTCACATCGATCCACGCACCATCTTGAGCCGCGCCTAAGGTCAGGCGGCCTTTCCCGTTCATGGCTTGCGTGGCATTATTGATCAAGTTGACGAAGACCTGATCGATTTCGTTCTTGCGCGCGCGGAGAAACGCGGGGGCGTCGAATTGCGTGACGACGTCTACGTCGCCGAAATGGGGGCCACGGCGAGCCATTTTGACAGCTTCCATCAGCCGCCCAGCCACATCGATCTCCGTTTCGCCGTCCCGGCCGCCCGAACGAGCATACCCGGCGAAGTCCCGGACCACGTTGGACACGTGGCGGGCGTAGCCCACGATATCCGCGGCAAATTCCTTGACCATCGCAGGGTCTTGTTCTTCCTGAATCAGTTCGGCCATGCTGAGGATGGCTTGGGCTGGATTGTTGATCTCGTGCGCCATCCCCGACACCATTGTGCCAAGACTGGCGAGCTTCTCCGATTGGATGAGTTGATCCTGGAGATGTGTATCGTCGGTGACGTCCCACAGCACCATGCCGATCTGATCTTGAGAGGGTTCGGGAGTGGCGACCGGGAAGAAGCGATAACGATAGAGCCGTGAGGCGACTTCGCACTCGCGCTCGGGAGTCTGATGCGGTGAGTCGGCATTGAGGGCCGCCCATTCCTTGACCAACTGCTGACTCGCAGCCTCACTGAGCGCGAGGCAGTCGAACAGAGGCCGGCCGACTAAGGACGCTCCCGAAAGGGCGAAGTAGTGATGCGCCAGGCTATTGGCATACTGGATTTGCCAATCACGCCCGCACAAGAAAATCGCGCCTGGCAGGCTGGCCAGCAAATTCTGTGTCATCCGGTTCGTGGCTCGTAAGGCGGTGCCGGCCTGCGCGCGGTCGAGAAATTGACCGATCTTCATGCCGGTGTCCGTCAGGATGTGAATGAGTTGGCGATCAGGCGGACGAGGCTTGTCGGCATATAATTCGAGTACGCCGTGGATGACATTTCCGGTGCGGATGGGAATGATGCAGGTTCCGTGTATCCCGAGCCGCGCCGCGGTCGGGGCGCGGGTGAAGCGGGCATCCGTTAAGGCGTCAGGAATCCAGAGCGGAAGTTTCGTGCTCCAGACGACCCCTGGGAAGTCCATTCCCGGCGGGAATTCGCTGTTGCGGCAAATCGTGACGAATTCATCCCATCGGCAGGATGGGCGGATCCACGCGCCCTTATAGGCTAGCCTGTGGCGCATCAGTTCGGCATGCCACAAGATCGCCATCTCCCACGGTCCCATCTCCCCGATCACGCGGAGCAGTTGTGGCATGGCTTCTTCGAGGGTGCCGGACTGAGCGAGGAGATGGCTGACGGAGAGTTGCGCTTGTTGCAAGCATTCCATCTGCTTCCGGGCGGTGATATCTTGAAAGACCACCACCACGCCTACCGGACGATCCTGTTCGTGGATGGGACTGGTGACGTATTGGACCGGGAACGACTCTCCGCTCTTGGTCGTGAACACATCGTTTTGCACCCGGTGCACAGCTCCATCACGAATCGCGGCGGAAAGACACAAGGGGTCTGAGACCTGCTCGGCGGAGCCGCTGTGGAGTCTGGAAAGCAAAGGGGCTAAAGATTTGCCGATCAGTTCAGCGGGAGTCCACCCCAGCATTCGCGCTGCCGTGGCGTTGACAAAGGTGGCGCGTCCCTCAAGGTCAAGGCCGAAGATCCCTTCCCCGGCGGCATCGAGAATTAATGCGTTCTGGTGACTGAGCCGCACGACGGATTCTTCCGCCTTTTTGCGCCGTGTAATGTTGCGGATGATGCCGCTGAAAAATGTGCCCTCCTTGGCGCGCCAGGAAGCCAGGGAGAGTTCGATGGGGAACTCGTCTCCGGCTTTGGTCAGTCCGACCAGTTCGACGGTTCTCCCGATCAGTTTTGCAACCTCCCCTTTGGACAAACGCATGATGCCGGCGCCGTGCGCCGCACGGAAGCGTTCCGGCATGAGGAGGGCAAGGGATTGTCCCAGCGCCTCCCGCTTGGAATATCCGAACATCCGTTCCGCCGCACCATTCCACCAAATGATATGGCCGCAGTGATCGGCCAAAACAATGGCATCGGTTGCCGACTCTACCAGCGCGAGAAATCGTTCCTCGCTGGCATGCAGGGCTTCCTCGACATGTTCGGCACGGACAGCCAGCCCTTTCACCGAAACGGCTCGACGAATGACGGCCTTGAGTTCCTGCGCGTTGTACGGTTTGGTGAGATACGCAAAGGCGCCTTTGGCGAGTGAGCCGATGGTATTCTCGGATGTCGCGTTTCCGGTCAGGATAATCACAGGAAGTGAAGCGTCCAACTCCATTAACACTTTCAGGACTGAAAGGCCGTTGAGGTCCGGTAGATGAATGTCCAGGATGGCGGCGCCGTACTGTCTCTGTTTTGCCTGGTGCAGCGCTTCATGACCCGACCCGGCACTCTCTACCAGATAGCCTTCATGCCGCAGCATGTCTGTGAGTGATTCCCGGATATCCTGATCGTCATCGACAATGAGTACGGCGGTATGCACGATCTGGCCACTCCGCTTTGTGAATAAACGCGCGTCAATTGATGCGACCGCAATACCCGTGCCGCGAGGGCGAGGCTGATTCAACTGTACGCGCGCGATCAACTCATTGATTCTGTGGCGAAGAGAGAAACCCGCAAGGGTGTATGATTGGTAACAGTCTGGGAAGGGTTGTTCAAAACAATGCGGCTATTATCGGATCGGATACAGGGGTGCGAGGGATATCGCAATCGGATGAAAAGCCGGCCTACCGTTGAGACGGTGGGGTGGTCGGGAGCGGCAAGGTGAAGGAAAATTGGGTTCCCGCCCCCAATTGGCTTTCCACCCACATCTGGCCCCCGTGCAGGGCGACGAGACTTTTGGTAATGAAGAGGCCGAGTTGAGCGCCTTGCGACGCCGGCATGGCCGATTCCACTTTGGAAAATTCGTTGAACACCAGTGCCAACTCGTCAGGGGCAATTCCGCAGCCGGTGTCCGCGACGGTGATTTGGGCGAAGTGTGCATCATGGGCATTGCACCGGACTGAGACGCGTCCGGCATGCCCGGTGAATTTGATCGCGTTGCCAACGAGATTCCAGAGAATTTGCTCAAGTTTGTCGCGATCGGCGTAGACCGTGAGGGGCTGCTCGCAGGGCAGAACGTCCAGCGTAATGGATTTTTCCGCCGCCAGTGTCTGAAAGCTCTCCACCACATCCCGGACGAATGCATCGATGGACAACGGCTCCGGTTTGATGTCGATTCGTCCGACATCCAGGCGCGACCAATCCAGCAATTGATTGATGATCCTGGTCAGTCGATCCACGTTATGCTTGACGCGTTGCAGATAGTGTTCTTGCCGTTCGGAGAGTGGCCCGGTCAGTCCATCCAGCATGTTTTCGACGAACCCTTTAATGGACGTCATCGGTGTGCGTAATTCGTGAGAGGCGACGGACACGAATTTCGAACGCCGCTGATCGTGGTCCTGCAGGCGTTCATTGACGGTTTGCAATTCATGGGTGCGTTCCTGCACGCGTCGTTCGAGGTGTTCCGTCAGGGTGGCCAGTTTGGTATACGCCCGCGCATTGTCCACGGCGACGGCCACATGGCTGGCAATGGTGACCAACAGATCAAGATCCTCCTGCGTGCAAGGCTGTGCTCCGCGATCGGCGCCGAGATAGCCCAGAATGCGCTGCTGACTGCGGAGCGGAGCCGCAACGAAGGACGACAACCCTACCTGGCGAAGCCAGGGCAAGACGGCCGGAGAAATGCGGTCCGCGACGGTGTCGATATTTGGCACCAGGACGGGTTTCCCGTGGAGCAGGATTTCCGCGGCGAAACCGCCGTCCTCATGCACGGGTATGACCAGACGCCGCGCGGCTTCCTCGGCCTCTGGCGGCATGCCGAGCATTTGTCCGACCGTGGCGATGCCGCGCTCGCTATCCCACAAAAATAGGACCATCCTGGCGAAACCCAGATTTTCGCTGAGCAGCTGCAGCACCGTTGAAAGAAGACGATCGAGGTCAAGGGTGGACGTAATAGCCGCGCTGGATTGGTTTAAGGTCGTCAATTGGGTGACGTGACGGCGGATCGTGGCAAGGTTTGCGGAGATGGCCTGATTACGTTCTTGAAGAGACTTCGTCATGACGTTGAAGAGGGCGGTGAGCTGGCCGACTTCGTCTTGTGTGGTCGGCACGACAAACGTGGAGAGATCGCCCTCTCCAACCTTGCGCGCACCTGCGGCGAGATTGCGCAAGGGCGTAATGATGCGGCGAGCCAGAAGATTGGTGGAGAGAATGCCGGCCGTGATGATGCCCAAGGTGAGGAGGAGGAAGGTGCGTAGCGCCTCCGCCAGTTCTCGTTGCATCGGTACCTCGGTCAGGCCGATTTGGACCACCCCAAAGGCAGGCGGCGCCGGTTGAGCGGCGCGGGTCTTGCGCGTCTCCTCCTCTTGAAGGGCAAGCGCTTCCAGTCGAGGCTCCGCGCGTTTGAGCACCGGAAGGGCGAAATCGTAAAAGGTCTCTTCGCGGATGCCGGGAGTCGAAACGCGAAGCGCAGAGTCCGCATCCTCGAACGGGATGGTGTTCTCGGCGGTGAGCCGGAGCCTCGTGACGGTCGGTTCCGGGACTGGATGTTTGATCAGCGAGGCCGCAATGGCGGAGGCCGGGTAAAACGGTTGATCGACCGCCCGCACCGTACCCAGCGGAGTCTTCAATCTGCCCTTGCTCTTTGCGGCGAGAACCTGCCCGTCGGCCCCGGTAATCCGCGCATAGACGACTTCATCCACTCCCAGCACCCCGTCGATGAACTGTTCCAGGATCACCCGGTCTTCGAGAATGATGCCGTAGCGGACATTGTGAGCCAGGTTCTTGACCAGGATGCTGCCCAGATCCTGCACCCGTTCGGTCATGGCGACGCGTTTGCTGTGGATGAAATACCAACTCATGGCCGAACACGTCAGGATGATGATGAGACTGAAGAATACGACGAACTTCGTCCGCAAGCTGACGAATCGTTTCAGCCCGTTCGGCAGGAACGGCGGCGCTGCGAGATGGGTTGGATCTTTCACAAGAGGTCCTTTCATCAATACAGCTCGTCGGCCTTTTGCTCGAGTTCTCGAGGGATCTCGATGCCGAGGAATTTGGCCGTTTTGAGATTCAAGCTGGTTTCGATGCGGTCCGGGTGCCAGGGTTTCATGGGCAGCGCGAGCTGGCCGTCAAGAAGCTTGCGGGTAAGTTGTCCGGCCTGCCGGCCAATGTCGGCATAGTTGACGGACAGGCACAATAAGGCCCCGCTTCGTGCGAATTCCCGGGAAAACCCGATCACCGGCACCCGTCCTTCCAGTGCCGTATTTAAGATAAAGCGCAGCGACTCATCAGTCAGCACCGTGGAATCAGGAACGAGCCACAAGGCATCGACCGACGGCAGCAACGCGCGCAAGCTCCCGGGCACATCCCGTTCACTGGTGATTTGCATCGGAACGAGTTCGGTTCCGCTGGGTTTCAGCAAACGCCGGGCTTCCTCAATGAGTGTCGACGTCTTAGCCGGGTCATAGAGCGTGCCGATGTGTTTGAGTTGAGGCAGCAGGTTCCGGATCATGGACAGTTGCCGTTCGGCCGGCACTTCCAGGAGGACGCCGGTCATGTTCTGGGCGTTCAGGCCATATTTCCCCGGATCCAACACCATGGAGTAAACGACGGGGATATCGACGATCTCGAGTTGCGCGGCCTTCGCGGCCTTCAACCCCACGGCGAATACAAGCGCAGGATCGGATGCGCGGATCTTTCGAGCCAGTTTCCTGCCCTTCTCCAGATCTCCCTGTAAGTCGTATTCAGACAGATTGATGCCGGGTGGAATGGCGGCTTTGAAGCCATTGATAGCCTGATTGTAGGCGGCGATATCGGAGGATTTGAGAATGATGACGTCGGCCGCCAAGACCGGGCTCGTGAGCGGCAGCGCCCACAGAAACAGGGCGAGACTCCAGCACAGACTGTTCCATCGGCGTGCAGCAGACGCGGTGTCGAAGGTCACGTGTAGGAATGCGAACGTCACAATCTGCGTCCTCGTCGAATCAGCCGGCCCGATGTGAGGTCGCCGAATGCCGCCAGTTCATTCGTCCGTGCGTCCCGTCGTATCGTGAACGATGCCGAGCACGCGCGTGGCGACTCCGTCGGCATTCCGATAGATCCGTCCGCTCCATGCCAGCCAATGTATCGAGCCATCTGGCCATACGACACGATGCCGCAGATGGACGGATGTCTGATCGCGAAGACTGAGTTCGAGGCGGGTGAGGGTAGATCCGCGATCAAGCAGGTAGATCAATCCGATATAGGCGGTATAGGTGCCGGGAAAAGATCCCGGGGCCAAGCCGAACAGCATCTCGACGTCTTCGGACCAATAGAGACGGTCCGAGGCCACATCCCAGTCCCAGATGCCGAACTCCGACGAGGTGAGGGCCATACGCAATCGTTCTTCGCTGAGGCGCAATCGGGCTTCAGTTCGTTTGCGGTCGGTAATATCTTGCAAGGCGCCGGCCATCCTGACGGCGCGTCCCTTCGCATCCCGCTGGACCACTTCCGCGCGCGCGTGAAACCATTGGTAGTCATGGTGCTTGTTCAAGAGCCGGTACTCGACATCGTAGTGGGAAATGCCTTGTTCCATGCAGGCAGTCAGCCGCGCGAAAACTTCCGCTCGATCGTCGGGGTGCAATCGGGACGCCCAACTGTCCAGAATGTCAGGGAACTCTTCCTCATTGTATCCCAGCATTTCGCGCACGCGAGGAGACCACCAGACAGGGGTGATCGGGGCATACCAGGGATGTCCCGGCAGCACGTGGCCGTCCCAGAATCCGTCGTGAGAGCCGCGAATGACGTGTTCCAGCCGTTCCTCGCTGGAGCGCAGGGATTCCTGGACCTGTTTGTAGGCGGTGATATCGCGCGAGATGGCTAGGAGACGCCGGGAATATCCTTGCGTGTCGAGCATGGGCGTGACTTGCACATCCCACCACTTTGCTTGTCCGCCCGTGGTCGGGCAGAGTCCGACGAATTTTCCGATGTCCCCGGCCTTGGCCGCTTCCAAGGCGGCTAACGCCGCATCGCGATCGTCACCTTCCCAAAATTCCGACCAGGGTTTGTTGGTGTACTTGGTGAGATCGCTGATCTCCAGGAGCCGCTGACCGGCATCATTCATGTATTGCAGCCGTCCTTCGAGATCGAGGACTTTGATACAGTCTGCGCTGCTACGCAGGATCTGGTTTTTGAACTCTTCACTGTCATGAAGGGCAATTTCAGCCTCTTTCATGGCGGTGATGTCTTCGCAGACGATCAAGACCACCGGAGCCTGGTCATCGCCTCGCACGGCCTGAGCGGTTTCTCTCACCCAGATCACATCGCCATCTTTCCTGACTTTGCGAAGTTCCCACCGCTTGGGTTGTCCCACATCGGAAAGGCAGTCGGAGAGATTCCGGCGAACGGCTTCTTGATCGTCCGAATGGAACACGTTCACGACAGAGCTTCCGATCAGATCATGCACGTCGTAGCCCAACTGTTCGGCTCCAAAGCGATTGACGGAGAGCACGGTCCCTGCCGCATCCACCATGAAATACATGGAGGGATTGTCGTCGAACAGCGCTCGATATCGGCGCTCGCTGGCGATCAATTCCGCTTCAATCCTCTTCTGCTCGGTAATATCCTCGGCAAATCCCACGATCCGATAGACCCTGTCCGAGGCGTCACGGATCGGATACGCACGGTCCCAGATCCATCGCAGGGATCCGTCAGGACGCAGAATGCGGTAGGTTTCATCGTAGATGCCCAGGGTCTGGCGGCTCATGGCGGCCTGTTCTATTCGAGGCCGATCGTCAGGATGGATGGCTTCCAGCCAGGACGCGGGCTGGGCGTAGAGACTGTCGCAGGAACGACCCCAAATTGCTTCATACCCGGGGCTGATATAGACCACGCGCGTTTTTTCCGGATTGGTGATCCAGAACACCTCCCGGATATGTTCCGCCAGTTGCCGGAACCGCTCCTGGCTTTCCTCGACCGCGCGCTCGGCTTCTTTGCGTTCGGAGATATCGCGAAACACCACCACCGCGCCTGCCGTGTGACCTTTTTCAATGATCGGCGTACTGACATACTCCACCGGCACTGGGCGACCGTCCTTTCGCCAGAAGACATCGCTTGCCACGCGATGAACCAGGCCGTCCTGCAGTGACGCGTAAATCGGGCACTGGTCGGCCGGATAGGGGCTGCCGTCGGATCGAGAATGATGGAGCAGGCCGTGCATCGGCTGGTCGATCAGCTCGAACGGTTCGTAGCCGAGAAATTCCGCTGCGGTCGGGTTGACAAAGGTCGTCATTCCGTCTCGGTTCAGGCCATAAATGCCTTCGCCGGCCTGCGTGAGGATGACCTCGTGGAGATGGCGGAGGCGGTCGAGAATTTCCTCTGCCCGGCGTCGTTGGGTAATGTCGCGGATGATGCCGCTGTAATACACGGCATCGTCGCTCTTCCACATGGCCAGTGAGAGTTCCAGTGGGAATTCACTTCCGTCCTTCCGCAACCCTTCCAGCTCGACGAGGTGGCCGATGAGGCGGGATTCTCCTGTGTCCCTGACGCGCGCGAGCCCGCGCTCGTGGGCGGCGCGGTGGCGGGGCGGCATCAATATGCTAAGGGACTTTCCGCGGACTTCGTCATCCGTATACCCGAAGAGTTGCGCGGCGGCGCGGTTCCAGGACAGGATATGCCCGTTGTGATCGGCCAGGACGATTGAGTCGGTCGCCGCTTCGACCAGCGATCGAAATCGCGCTTCGCTCTCATGCAGGGCATGCTCGGCATGTTCAGCTTTGACGGCCAGGGCTTGAACTCCGACTGCCCGTTGCAGGACGGCGCGCAATTCATCCCGGTTATAGGGTTTTGTCAGATAGGCAAAGGCGCCCTGGGTCAGCGATCCGACCGTGCGGTCGGTGCTGGTGTAAGCCGTGAGGATAATGACAGGCAGTTGGGGTTGTTGTTGTTGTAGTGTGAGCAGGACGGAGGAGCCGTCTCCGTCCGGGAGCCCCAAGTCGAGCAGCACGGCATTGTAGTGATGGGCCTGGGCTTGCGCGAGCGCTTCCGCGCAGGTCATCGCGACGTTTACCTGATATCCGTCGTGATCGAGGAAATCCTGCAGCCCGAGCGCAATATCAGGATCGTCGTCCACGACCAGGATGGAATGAGTCAGTGTTGCCGGTGCCATCGCATCCTCCCGAGTGTTGTCGGGCACAGGTTAAAACCGAAGAGTCAGCCAGCCCATCACCCGCCGGCCGATAAGGTCGCCAAGCGGGTGCTCCTTGTGTTCGTCATTAAGCGCATTGAAGACCGAGACAGCCACCTCCGCATCGCGCATGTACCCGGCGGCGGCCTTCTGCTGCCAGAACCGATAACCGGCTCGAAGGTTGAGCAGGTTGTATGCACCGACGTTCGGATTCGGGAGGGTGACGAGACCGGCTTGAGAGAACGTGGTAAATGACTGCCCGGGCGGATATGTGGCCGATCCATAGTAATGGAAGATGGTTTCGGCGTTGACGCCGTTGTCCCACTCGCCGCGCAATCCGACGCTGAACTTGTTGTGCGGCCCTGCGCGTTGCACACGGCCGGTGAACGTCTGGTGGATATCCTGGTATGAGTAGTTGGCAAAACCGGTGAGCCATTTAGTAGCCAGCACTTCGAACCCAAGCTCGCCGCCATAGATATCCGCCGAGCCGGTGTCGTTGCTGAAGACCGCCAGTGTCGAGGATTGGTTGCGAATGCTGATCAGGTCTGAGAGGTGATTGTAGAACACGTCGGCACGGATCCGGAGTCGATGGCGCCAATACCAGCCTTGGTAGCCCAGGTCGTAAGAAGCAATTTGTTCAGGTGAGAGATTTCGCCCTCCCGCGATAGTAGTGGCGATTGGCAGCAGAGGCGGATTCGTGTTTACGAATGCATTCGATTGGTTTTCAAGCATGGTCGGTGGCCGATATGCCACAGAACCGGACAGTCGGAACGTATGATTGTTGGATGGAGCATAGAATAGAGATACGCGGGGGCTGATGCTCGGGTTGATAAACGTGTCCAAGTCATACCGAACCCCGACGACAACTGTAAATGGCGCGGCAATTTTCCATTCATCCTGGATGAAGAAACCGAGCCGGTTTTCTGTGGTGTATTGAGTGATGGCATTGCTCGAAAGCGTGTTGAGGCGGTAGTTCACGCCGTAGGTCAGGCGATTGCTCGAAAAGATTTCAGGCGAATGTTGAACATCGACATTGTAGGTGTTAGCCGTAAAAATCGAGGTTGGTGTCCCGTTTCCCGAACTGTAAGTCAGGAAAGGTGCGAGAGAAGGCTGGAATAGGTAGACCCCAGTGCTTGTGTTTTGATTCCAAAATGCTCTGATGAAGAAATCCGGGCGTTCATATTCAATCTTGGCATAACCTTGAGCAGGTTTGTCTAAAATCGTCACGTCCTGGCTGACGACGGGGTTTTGGGCGTTAGAGTCGACAAGGCCGCCGGAAATTCTAATCTTGGAGTCCGATGAGAGGACATATTCGGTCAAGACATTGACTAGATTGTCGCGAAAGGCTAGGGCGTTGCTGTTGCTCCATGAGGCGTTTTGATTGTGGCCGATGGACAGGCGATAGCCGAACTTGTCTATTGTTCCGGCTTGGATCGCGGAAGCCGTAATGGTCCCGTAGCTTCCCCCGCCAAATTGTAACGTCGTGCCTTTCATTTCCTCAGGCGATTTGGTGATGATATTGATCACACCGTCGAAGGCGTTGAAGCCCCAGACGGCAGAAGCCGGTCCCTTCAAGATTTCGATCCGTTTGATTTCTGGCAAGGTGACCGGTAGGAGTTTCCAGTTGATGGTCCCTTGTAGATCGTTATAAATGGATCGTCCGTCCACCATCACCAACAGTTTGTTGGCGCTGGTTTGGTTGTCGCCTCGCACGCTGACGTTGAAGTCGGCCGCGCTTGCCTGCATTACTTCCATGCCGGGGATGCGCCGGAGCAAAGTGGGGATATCGGTCGTGCCGGACATGCGGATGTCTTCGTCCGTGATCACATACACGTTCGAAGGCGCCTGTGAAATGGGTTGTTCGTACCGTGACGCGATGCTCACGGTTTCTTCTTCTTTAAGCAGCTCCAGATCGTTATTGGCAGAAAAGGCCAGGGAATCCTCAAGCCGCATGGGCGGGGCTTCGGCGGCGGCGCCATGGCTCACACTCGCCGTCAGGAATGCCGCGACCATCGTCTGCCACACTCCGTTGAATTTAAAATGCATGACGCACGACTCAATATCGCACTGTGACCCACCCCATGACCCGGCTTCCCAGCGTGTCCCCCAACGGATGCTCCTTGTGCCGGTCGTTCAGGGCGTTATAAACGGCAATGGCGACCTCAGCCTTGTCATGCCAAAATCGGTAACCGCCTCGCAGGTTGAGCAGGGTGTAACTGTCCACCGTCGGGCTGGTGGCGGTCGGCAGTACCGGAGCGAGCGCGGTAAACAGTTCAATCAACGGGTAGGTCGCGCCTGCGACGTAGTGCACCGCGATTTCTCCATTGAGGCCGCTGTCCCAGTCGCCGCGAAGGCCGACGTTGGCTTTCCAGTCGGGTCCGCCTCGACGCGAGACGCCGGTAAAGGTCTGGCCGATTTTTTGGTAGGACACGTTGGCAAATCCGCTCAACCATCTGGTCGCCAGAAATTCAAACCCTGCTTCAGTTCCGTAAATGTCGGCCTCCCCGCCATTCACCAGTGTGCGCGTGGCGCCGATGGTTTGAAAATTGATCAGGTCTGAGAGGTGGTTGAAGAACAGATCAAGCCTGGTCCGAAGCCGGTGTTTCAACCACCAGCCCTGGTACCCGGCTTCATAGGAAATAATCTGTTCCGGATTGAGCTTCTGCGAACCGAAGAGCGGAATGGGTGCGAACAGGGGTGGGGCGGTTGGCAAGATGCGCAGGTCAAGATTCGATTCGAACAACGTCGGCGGCCGATAGGCGACTGATCCGCTGATGCGAAACGTATGTTCCGGAGTCAGATTGTAGATGAGGGCGACCCGCGGACTCCATGTGCCGTTGATTCGGGTATGCAGGTCGTAGCGGATACCCGCGACCAGGGTGAGCGAGGACAGGACCTTCCACTCATCCTGCAGATGGAATCCGAGTCGATCTTCCCGGCCCAATTCCGAGACAGCCGCGCCGTCGACGGAATTGTAACGGTAGTTGACGCCGTAACTCAGCCGGTTTGTCGGACTGAAGTCGAGACTGTGTTGGGCCTCGATGTTATAGGTGTTCGTGGTGAAAGACACATTGGACCCGCCCGTCGCGTTCGTCTGCCGGACGAATCGATTGAGGAGCGGGTGCGTGGCGGAGTCGACGGGGATGTCGTTGCCCTGCCACCAGCCGCGCACGGAGAAATTGCGGTATTGGTAATGGACATCAGAATAACCCTGATTAAATTGCGAGTGGGGGATCTGGACATTTGAGACGGGGCCGTCAAACCTGTTTGTATCGATGAATCCGCCCGCGACGCGCAAGGTGGCGTCTCCCGAGAAGTTGTATTGTGTTTGCACGTTGAATTTGTTCGATCGGAACGCCAGCGCGTCATTGTTCCGCCATTGCTGGTTCTGGTCATGCCCGATGGACAAACGATAGTCGAGTTTGCCTGCCGACCCCGCCTGGATGGCTGCGCTGGAAATGGTCCCGAGCTCCCCGCCGCCGAACTGCAGCGTCGTACCCTTCATCTCCTGTGCGGACTTGGTAATGATGTTGATGACCCCGTCGAAGGCATTGAATCCGTAGACCACGGAGGCAGGTCCCTTGAGTACCTCAATGCGTTTGATTTCCGGCAGCGTCACCGGCAGTGATTTCCAGAAGACGAGGCCCTGGCCGTCGATGTACATCGATCGACCATCCACCATGACAAGGATTTTATTCGCGAAGAGCTGGTTGTCGCCTCGCGCGCTCACATTAAAATCGGCTCCGGTGACCTGCATCACATCCAGCCCGGGCACGCGGCGAAGGACGGAAGGGAGATCGGTCGCACCGGAGTGTCGGATGTCCTCATCCGTAATGACATAAACGTTTGAGGGGGATTGCGAGATCGGCTGTTCGTGACGGGTGGCGATGCTGACCGTTTCTTCTTCTTTGAGCAGTTCAAGCTCTTCGCTTGCCGGGGCCTCTTCCGGAGCAGCATGGGAGGGAAAAGGATTGTGAGCCTCGATGGCGATGGCCCAACAGAGGCTCATGAGACTTCTGCCCAGTATGAGCGCATAGCGATGCCGGCGGGAGCTGGCGGGTCGTGCAGCCAAAAGATGCTCAGCTTGGGTGGCTGAAGATGAACATTGAATGATGGGTTCGGCTCGTGTGGTCCGAGTGCGCATGGCATACCTTGAGCCTTCTAGCGGCGGCATCGGACGTGGTCTGACAGAGAAATGGAGCGAGATCTGCCGTGCTCAAGACCCTCTCACGCAAAAGGCATGCTTGCTCTACGCTGGTGGGGATAGAAATGGCGGGGTAAGATTCCGGAAAAGATCCGCGCGATTTAGGTGAGCGTTGCGAGAAAGAGGGGTGCGTTGGCAAGTTCGAGTGTGCTGTGCGTATCTAACGGGATACAGGCTGTATGGTTTCAGATACAGACGGCTGATCCGTCTTACCGGAGCGTGGCCGGCCTGGTTTCAAGTCTTGCAGCCGCGGTGAGAAGGGGCGGCCGTTTTGCGATTCCAGATGGTGGAGCAGATCTTCAATCGCCGACGAAATGAGGCCGGCCATGGTGGTCCCGGAGGTCCAGTACGCGGCATCGCGCATGCGTTCTAAAAGATCTGCCGGCAGGCTGACGGTCATGCGTTGCCGCTTTTGCGGTCTCAAGTAGATGAATCGGTTCATTGTGCAACTCCTTTGCGCGAGAGGCGTATGGAGGGGTACGCCTCTCGATCCGTTCTTGCGTCGTCTCGACGAGGCGACGCGTTTTCGAAGGAGAATCAGCCGGCTATATCCTCCGCTGTGACGGATGCGTCTCGGCACGATGAGAGGCGCTGTCCTTCCATACCGCGACGATCAGTACCGCCAACATGCCACTGAGTCCTACCAGGAGACCGCCCATGACGAGTTCCATGACAGGCTCCTTTCTATCTCGAAGGGGGAACGTCTTGTACTGCAGCCGCCCTAAGAAGTGTCTCCACCTTACGGATGCAGCAACAGCCGTGCCACCACGAGTGGTACGCACGACTCCCGGGCGACGGACAAAATGTTTTGAAATTCGGGTGAGAGAACACTCGCTTCTCGCAGGGGGAACCGTGCAGGAAAGAGAGTGGCCGGTCTCACTGTATCGGATCAGATGCAAGGCGTATCTGATCGGATACCGGAGTCGGGCAGAGGCGGTCTCGTTGAAGTACAGCAAGAAGGTTGCGCGAAGAAAATAACCTGGCTGATGCGCTCACCGGCACGGCGGCCCGAAGCGGTTACATCGAGCTACGGGAGGCCCCAGCTTTTTAAATGCGAAATCGTGATCAAGGAGAGGATTCTCCAGGGGCGGCCCGCGATTTCTGTGCGGGGATGGTGACGACTGCGATAGCGATAACTGGCCCTTGCACAGCGGACCGTGCGACAGGCGAGACGTTCGAAGATCGGGTCCGCGGTGCCTCAATACCGCACGGCGGTGTGCCGGTGCGAGGGCCGTACCATTTTGTTGCGAGCACGTCCTGGAGCATCACTCTGTCCAGGCACATGGCTGCCACCAACCGCTTCAGCTTGGCGTGCCCCTCGTCGAATCGCTCGAATTGGCGGGCCTGTCCGGATTCTAGCCCCGCGTACCCGCCGCTTCCATCGATAGAAGGTCTGCTCGGCAAGTCCGAGATGGCGGATGCGATCCGCGACCGGGCTCCCATCACGGCCGGCCTAAGTATGGCCACGATCTGCCCGACACTGAAGCGCGGACGTTTCACGGCCTCTTCTTTCCCCCGTCAGAAGGCGATTATGCCGGAAACTCTCCCTCAGATTGGTACAACACCAGCGTGGTCGACCACGTACCGTGCTAGCGCGTACAGCCAGACTCGAATTCAGGTTTTCCATCACCGCGGCATAGAAGAGTGCCATGAAGTCAGTAGTCATTTCGGCATAAAGCGTTGTCTCAGGCCGTATGCCGCGGCTCGGCTACAGTTGGGTTGTCGGCTACCGACGAATTGGTCTTCTTCACGGTTCCGGGAGTTGCATTCATCCAGATGCGACCGGCAGCGATGAGAAGGACGAGGCCCCCGAGTAGAAGAAAGAAGAGTGCGACCATGATGACACCTCCTGGAGGTGGGTTCGCTCGTCGGTGAGCCATCCGCAGAGAAGCGAGTATGGGCTACCCGATGCGCAAAGCCTGTGCCATGAATGGCAAGACTTTCAACTACGAACGTGCGGAGGGAAGATCTGTAGATATTTTCACGACATCCCGCGCCAAGGTAGGATCGAATAGTTCCTGCGCAAGTATACGTAAAGCCGAAAGGTGTATCGGATCGGATTCGTGACGTATCGAATGCGATACGAATTCGCCCATTGAACTTCTTGTTCGAAAGCTGCGGATAGGGTAGGCGGAGGAATTCGAAACTCGAAAGAGCCAAAGAGATCGACAGAGACCCGTCACTCGAATAGACAAAGGAAAAAGGTGCCGCGTCTCCGTTAGGGACGAAGACGCGGCAGATGGCGTGGAGATGAAGGCGGTCTACTCAGCGCTGGATGGGCACAATCCAGGAAGCGTGAGATACGGGCGGTTGAACACAACCGGCGACGGGAACCGGCTCTACGCCACGCCGCGATGTGCTTGCGCACGGTGCGCTTGGTGACTGGTTTCCAAAGGTGCTTCTGTCGATACGTGAATAGAGCAATCACTGTGCCGTCGAGTGCCCAGCATGTCAGGACAATCCATGAGCGGCCCACATAGGTAAGGGCCAATTGCTTAGTAGTTGAAGCGCAAGGAGAGTGAGCCGGCGTGAATGAGGGTATCGTAGCGTCCGTCGACGGTGGGATTTTGATTGCCGGCGACGGTTCGCACCTCATACAGCGCGGCTTGGTACGCCAGATCGATGGCGAATAGTTTTGGTTTGAGCGGACCTATCCCCAAATCGCCACACCGTATCAGCCCGAGAAACGACCCATTGGCATAGCAGGCGAATCCGATGCCGACCGAAGGAATATGTGAGTTGGCCGAAGGGACGCCTGGATTGAAGGTGCGGTCAGGAATCTGGGTCTGCTGATTCATGTATCCCGCCCGCAGGGCGATGTCCCAATCCGGCAGGGCGGGCAGGTGAAGCCACCGATATTCGGTTCCGACCATCGCCGTATAGCCGCTTTGCCAATTTTGTGGAAAGGGAAGCAGGGCGCCGTTGGATAAATGGATATCGAGGGTCCGGTTCGATTTCCAGCCGACATAGTCCACATCGAATTCCAGCTTCCATTCGCGATCCGGCGTGCGCACCGGCCAGACGGCGATGCCGCCGGAGAAGACCTGCGGCAGGACAAAGGTGGCGGCCGTGTTGGCGATTGACGTGCCATTGACCAAAAAGTTTCCGGTGAGATGGAAGGTGGCCTGACTGCGATAGACCATGCCGATGTTGACGAGGGGCTTGCCCTCGCTGTTGCGGTAGGGTGTGTAGAGGAGGCTGACGTTGAAGCCTGCGGTGGTATCACTCCCGTTGATTTCAACCAGCGAGCCGGCTGGAATGCCTAACCCCCCTGGCCAGACAGATTTCTGCTCCAGGTGTCCCTCACCGAAGAGCCCGGAAAAGGTATAGATGTCTGCCCCCAAGCCGAATGACAGTTGATCGTTGAGCTTGTAGGCAAGGGTAGGTTTGATATCGAGCAAGGGCAGCGTGGTGAAGGTCAACGCGCTGCGAAAGGGTCCATCGTTCGGATATCTGGTCAGTGAGCCGAAAGGATTATTCATTCCGATTCCGGCGCTGAAATCTCCCAACGCCGCGAAGCCGAGGTCTTTCAGATTGGCGACCAGGTAGACGTGGCCGGGGGGAGGCCAGGCCAGGCTACCGTTGCGATCTCCTGTCGCATGGGCGCCGGTCGGACTGGTGAATTGAGTGGTTCCACCGATCAGCGAGGTGCCGAAGAGGGTTTGAAATCCGTGCAGCTGAGTCATGCCGGCGGGGTTGTAATGCAATGCGGATGGATCGTCCGCTTGGGCGACGAACGCATTGCCCATGGCGGCGGCAGAAGCCGATTGTCCCTGGAGACGCGGGCTCTGCGCCTGAGCGGGAGTCGTCACGAGGAAGAAACCTGGGAGGAGCAGCACCAGGGACAGTCCCAGGGTGAGACGGAATTTCCGAGAGCGTATCATAGCATTATCGTCCTATGCTCGGGTCCGTTTTGCTCGAGCCGGCCAGGAACCAGTGGTCGACGATGTGTCGCAAGCGGGCGGCGTCGAATGGTTTGAGGAGATATCCCTGTGCGCCGGCTTCTACTGCCGCCATGGCGCGATCCAACGCCTCTACGGCCGTCATCATCACCACCGGCAACGAAGGTTGTTGGGGGCGCAGTTGTCGCAACACCTCAAGGCCATCCATCTCCGGTAAGGCGATGTCCAGCAACACCCCGTCGATTGGCGCCTCCGCCAGGATGCGCAAGGCCGTTCCACCGTCTGTAGCCGTGTCGACGTGAAATCCGTCCGATTCCAGCCGATCACGCAGAAGGTCGCAAATATCTGTGTCGTCATCGACCACCAGCAGTCTGCGTCGGGCGGCAGGGAGTGGAGCAGCGGGTTCTGGCGCACGCGAGTGTAGAGGCAGGGTGAACGAAAACTCCGTGCCTTCATCAACCGTGCTGTGAACCATGATGCTGCCGCCGTGCAGATCCACCAAATCTTTCACAATCGCCAGCCCGAGGCCTAACCCCTTCGTCTGGCTCCGCTCTTGATGGTGCACGCGGAAAAACGGATCGAAGAGTTTCGGCAGGGCGTCGGCGGGGATGCCTTGACCGGTGTCGCGAACGACGACACGGGCCATCTCATGATCACCGACCGAAAGGTTGATGGAAATGTGTCCCCCTTCCGGAGTGTACTTGATAGCATTATCCAGCAGATTCGTCAAAATCTGGCTGACGCGATCCGGATCGGCCCAGACCAGCAGCGCCGGGTCAGGACTGTGGAGTTCGATCTGTAAGTGTTTAGCGATCGCGAGAGGCGAGAGTTGTTCGATGACGTCGCTGACCACTGGTTGCAGCGCCACGTGGTCGAAGGAGAGAACCAGTTTGCCCGCTTCGACCCGGGAGAGATCGAGCAAATCGGTGATCATGCGCGCGAGCCTGGTTCCATTGGCTCTGATCCGGGTCAGATATTGCTCCTGCTTCATGTTGAGCGAGCCGACCAGTCCCTCGAGCATATTGTCCGCAAACCCGACGATGCTGGTGAGAGGGGTCCGCAATTCATGGGAGACGTGGGCGAGGAATTTTGATTTGAGCCGATCCATTTGCTTGAGTTGCGCGTTGGCCGCCTCCAATTCGGCGGTCCGTTCACGAACGCGGACTTCCAATCCTGCGTTGAGCGCCTCGATTTCCCGGTAGGCTTGGGCATTGTCGAGGGCAATGGCCACCTGACTGGCCAAGGTCATCAGCATGTCGAGGTCGTCCTGGGTCAGCGCCTGGTTGTGCGTGCGATCGACCGAAAGTGAGCCAATCACGGCGTCGTGTGTTTTCAGCGGAACGGTAATGAAGGATTTCACATTGACCATGGCGATCAATTTTTGATCGAACGGGTGCAATCGATCCCAGATCTCATGCACGTTATTCGTCAGCACCGGTTCGCCGCGCAAAAACACGGCGCCTTCCACCGACTCCGGGTCGGTGACTGACACCTCCTGCGTACGCAAAAAATCCGCTACTTCCTGCGGGATACCGCGCGCCCGAAAGTCGTGCGAGACCTGTCTGGTTCGATCAAACTGGGTGATCATGGCGCGATCGTAGTGCAAATCGCGGACGATGGTGTCCAAAACATTGGTCAGCAGCTCTTCGCGATCGAACGTCGAGCTGAACAACAATCCCGCGCGGTGAAGTGTCGTGAGGTCGTTCACTTTCCGGCGTAACGTCACCGCCGTGCTTTGTTGTTCGAGGTAGGCTTCGCGTAGTTCCTCATGCCTGGCATCGACAACCTGTTCTTGATCTTTGATCAAGCGCTGAAGGGGTTTAGTCGCCTGCCGCATATGGCTGGTAATCATCCACCACAGGAGAGAGGCGGGAACGGCGGCAAGCCCCAGTGCTTCGAATGTGGGAACGTCGGGCCAACGCAGGTGGACATAGGTAAAGGTGCCACCGGCTACCAGCGTCCACATGGCGAGGGGGATGGAACTCCGGACTTGCGGAGTCCAGGTAAACTCCCATTCGCAGTATGGATCGCCCTTGGCGGTGCACGAGAGGTCTTTGACCGTGGCGGCCGGTGTGCCGTGCAGCTGCGTTTGCACGCGCGCGATGCTGCTCTTGCAGGACAGGCAGATCACGTCGACGCAGCGTTTCCGGTAGGGACCGAATTGGACAAGGGCCCGTTCCGTAAATGTCATGCGAAGAACGGCCGAGCGTCTGGTCACCCGACCGACTTCGAACTCCAACACATCGCGGACATACTTCCGTCCGAAGGAGGGCCACATCTTATAGAGTTGCTGGGTTGAAAACGGGCGGCAGAGAATCTGGATGAGAGGCGGAACCTTCCGGTCCGTTCCCACGTTGACGTGGAACTGGGGGTCTCCGGATAACTGTTCGCAGAATTCTCTTAGGTAACACACGAATTCGTAGGAGTAACTATTCCAGATGTTGCGAAGAAAATCGGGTGTCACGTGATAGGTGCGGTCAGGGAGGCGGGCATTGAGCAGACGGCAGAGTTGATCCAGGGCTTCGGCCGCTTTCGCGGAGCCGGCGGTGCGGCCGAGGTAGTCGCACATGTAATCCACGTTGGATTGGACGACAACGCCGCTGATATCGGAGATCTTTTCGCCCTTATCGTTCAGGCCGAAAGGGCGAAATTCCATGAACGGACGCTCGAGAATTGAGTGGTCATTCGAGAGAAGGTCGGTCATATGGGAGCAGCCTGATTCCCTGTGTGACGCCTCACGGCAGCGTGCCGTGGCGGCCGGAACATACGTAACCGGTCTGCCGGAGGCGAGTCCATCATACCGTCACGGTCAAGGAGCGCTCGCCTCCCGGGCGGGGTATGTTATTCAAGATCCCGGCAGACCGGGGCATTCCGTATCACAAGGCGGTCGAGGTCACAGGTCTTCAGGTACTCGATGATGGCCCAGCGATCAGCGATCGGTATTTCACATCCTAGTACACCGGGTTCCGCCACCTCTGACCCGCAGTGAGACCCTTTGAATTCATGCCCTTCCATGCTGTTGCCTGGAAGCTGAGTTTTAAATTCAAACCCTGCCAATGGATCGCGGAAGGTCGGAGAATCGTGGCATTCCGAGACGACGAAGCCGACCTTCACCGGATCGAATTCCATGTTCGGACTGAGATAAAAGCAGGCAGGCCGATCCTTAGCCGGAGAAAGTAGTGCGTAGAGGTTGGGAACGGACCCATTGTGAAGGAATGGAGCGGTTGCCCAGACGGCGAGATGCGGGCGCGCGATATATTGAGCCTTGTCCCGCCACGTGTTGGTGAGATGTTGGTAGTCAGGGTCGCTCTCCGCACCGGTGAGGGTCATCAATTCCGTAGTCACCAACTGGGAAGCGTCTTTGGCCGAGAGGCGGCCCAATCCAAGACGTTCGAGGTCAACGGTACGCCGGGAAAAATTCTCCAGATACAGGCTGTCGGTGCCGACCTCCTTCTGAGGGATCATCGTGACGTGCAGGCTCGGGCCATTCGGATTCGGCGAATCGAGCTTCGTGGCGACATGGCAATGGGCGCAGAGATTCGGCAGGCCCTTGAGCTGGTTGCCGTGATAGAGATCTTTTCCTCTTGCAGCCAACTCGCGATTGATCGGAGGAAAACTCGTCGGCCATCTGGGTGGGTGCAGCCGTTTCGCCAGGTCTTCCAAAGTTTTCAACGAGGCGACATCAACCGACGACCGAAAGATCTCTCTCTTTTCCGAAGGCGTGTGCGGAGAGGTTTTTGTCCAGGAGAAGAGGGCCGCGTTTACCCCAATGACTTGGGCGATATTTCTGGCGAGCGGATGTTGGATGGAGCCGGCCCACTGTACCCAGTCATATTCCCACACACCCCAGAGCGGCGGAATGCTCACCGGCGCGTTGGCAGGCCTGAGGTTGTCCGGATTGAGCGGTGCGAAGACTGTATTGCCGCCACGCCCGAGCGCATCGAACCGTCCAGGCCCCCACAGCGCCGGTGAGGCATCTCTTCCACCTCTGGCGACCAGGTCCTTCATAACTCGTGAAAATTGTATGGCTAAGGCAGTGATATTCTCTTGAGTCAGCGGCTGTCCACGGCGCTGTAGAACGCGAACCGCGAAGGCCTGGAATTTATCGGGCGCTTTCAACTCACCAAGACTCTCCAGCAGTATGTGCAGGAAACGCTGGTTGTATTGGAGGGATGGCCCCCCTTCGATACGAACCGGGTTGCCTCGGTAGGTGAATTGAGTCGTGTGGCAGAATGCACAAGTTAACCCAATAGTCGGCTCCGGGACGTTCGGCCCTTCGGCCTTCGTAAATCCGATCGGGAGTTTGTCGGGATGGGTCGGGTCGGGAATGATGCCCGTTCGGGAGAAATTGTTCTTCAGTGGCTCGTCTTCCAGGACGACGAACCAATCATACGGGAGCAACAGGGTGCCGGCGGACGTATGGTACCACTGTTGCCGGTCTTGCTCCGTCCATCCTTGAGTGTCGGAGGAACTGTCTGTGTGCGGAGGAGGAAGGTCAATTGCCTGGCAATGGACGGTCGACAATGCACAGAGGATCGCGACAAGCGCCAAGACGCGTCGAGGGAGGAAATACATAATTCGACTCCTCATAGTGGAGGGATTGGCCGAAGGATTATGCATGATCAATCCAGACGTTCATCAACCTGATGCCTAGGGACCATTCTTTCGCTCTCAGCGACATGGCTCTGCGGTTCTGATGCGGGACGTACTCAGTCCACCAGAGTATGAAAAGCAACTCATATGCCATGGGTGCGGGAAGGGTACCTGGATCGGTACATGAAAGCCATGTATTTTTGAGAAAGTGCGTGGGGGGAGCAGATTTGAAACCAGTCTAGCCCGGTATCAAGCAGGTATCGAGCATCTCAAGCAGAAGAGGTATCCGAAGAGATACAGCGTAGCGGAGAACGCAGTTGAGGAGGAGGGGAATGGACTACTGATGGAGATGTTTCATCGCGGCGGCGCAGAGGATGATGAAGAACCCCATCCAGAGCGCGGCGCGTTGAAAGGGAATCGACTCGTAATTGTCGCCTTCCTCTTCTTCGTCCTGATCTGATTTGAAAATGACGGTATAGAGGAACAGCGTGAGGAGGCACAGGACTAAGATCAGCTTGATGCAGAAAATCCAGAGGTATTTTGGATGGTTCTGCATGCCCTGGCCAGTCTGCGAGACGAAGATCTGATTGACGTAATGGAGGTTGATGCCACCGGTGAACAGCAAGACGACCAACAGGATCCCCGCCACCCGCTTGTAATGCTTGTAAAAGGCGTCAGTGATGGGGCGAACATATTCCTTGGGCAGGGCGGATTCCCGGAGTCCCGGCTTGACGGCCATCACGATGAACGCGAGCCCGCCGATCCAGATGACGGCTGAGAGGAGATGGAACCAGTGATTGACGATTGGAATCAGCTGATTCAGGTCAAGGAAAATGCTTTGTACGGAATCCATTCTAGATCGGCCAGGGGCGGATAGCGCAGGGAGTGTGGTCTCCCGTAGGCACGTGTCTCTCGCCGGCTCCTAGTCCTTCCCTCTCATATCGAAATTGAAGACCGGCGCGTCGTTTCCGAAACGTTTCTTTCGCAGCTCTTCCATCAATTCGACGGTTACGAGGGTAATACCGTTTTCACGGGCATGCCGTTCCACGCCCTTCTTCACCATGGCACGGAGAAAGTAGGGAATCCGGCTGAGTCGAAGCTCTGAAGCGTTATCCCACGCAACTTCGCTTTCCTCGGGTGTGTTGAATGCGACTTTGATCTTCTCGCCGCCCTTGGGCGTGTAGAGACACCATTGGTCCTCATCCAGCCAGTCGCCATGATCCACATAGGGACGTGCCCGGCAGCCTCCGCAGATATCCGTGTATTCGCAATCTCCGCATTTCCCCTTCAGCTGCGGGTAGCGGAAGGAATTGAACACATCCGACCGTTCCCACAAATCAGCGAAGCTCGTCTCTCGGACATTGCCAGCCGACAGCGGCATATAGGGGCAGGGCGTGAGTTCGCCGTTCGGCGTGACGCGCGCATAATTGGTTCCGGCGAGGCAGCCGCCGCCCATGTACCCGGTGGCTTTGGTCAACGGGGAATTGGGATCCTTTTCGTAGGCCAGCCGTTTGAAATGCGGAGCACAACGCGCCCGAACCAGCATGTCCTTGTACTGGTCCTGGCACTCCACCAGATAGCCCAGCACTTCTTCGTATTGTTGGGGTGTAATGTCCGTCAGTTCTTCGCCGCGTCCGGTGCAGACCATGAAGAACACGTTCAGGACCCGCGCGCCGAGAGTATGGGCCCATTCCACCACGGCAGGCAGCTCCTGATAGTTCATGGGCTGGGCGCTGAAATGCACTTGGAATTGAAGTCCATTGCGCTTGCACGCCTCGATACCGGCCAGTGCGCTGGCAAATGCACCCGGTACTCCGCGAAAGTGGTCATGCTTGTCGGGATTGAGCGAATCGATGCTGATACCGACTCCCATCACGCCGATTTCTACCAATGTCTTGGCCATGCGATCGTTGATCAACATGCCGTTGGTGCCAAAGACGACGATAAAGCCCAGTCCTACTGCATGGCGGGCAATGTCGAGAATGTCCGGACGGACAAGCGGTTCTCCGCCGGTGATGACCAGCAGACACCCTTTATTCACCTCGGCAATTTGATCGATGAGACGGAAGCATTCTTCCGTGCTGAGTTCATCTGATCCGCCGCCGGCTTTCGTCGTGGCGTCGAGATAACAATGGTCGCACTTGAGATTGCATCGCTTGGTAAGGTTTAGGGCAACAAGATAGGGTTTGAAGTCATCAACGGTCCGGCCGTCATTTGGCGCTGCCGCCGGAGAGGTCGGGGAGATGAACTTCGAGATCTGCTGCTGAAGTGACTCGAGCTTATCCCCAAGAAACGGGATATTGAGTACCGGCAATGATTTTCCCATCAGCGGTTCGCCCCGGTCTTGGAGGAACCCGTCAGATTGGCAATCATGTCCTTGAGGTTACCGGTCTTCATGGCATCCGCCATGTAGCCCTTGGCTTGCTCAATCCCTTCGGTCGCCACTTCAAGAGTGATGACCGTCGTGCCGATCTTGTCGGCATGTTTCTCGATCAAGGCCTTCGTGCATTCCCGCATGAATCCTTCCGGTGCTCGATCTAAGCGTCCTTGTGCGTCCGGGGTCCAGGTATAGGGAGATGACGGTGCTTGTGACGCCTGAGCCTGCTCAGTACCGGTTCCGTTCGCCGTCCCGGTCTCGGTTCCGTTGGTCGCCGATTGGTCGGCTGAAGGTTGGGCTGCGGTCCCGGTCCCCTTGTTCGCAAAGATTGGGGTGTAGTCTTCAGAGGCCGCTTCCTGAATCATAGGGCCGGCATATTCGAGGGTGATCGTCGTCATGCCGAGTTTACGGGCGCTCTTTTCGATCTTGGCTTTGGCCCGGCGACGCTGGAATCCGGCCGGTACCGCGCGAATCGCTTCCTTGGCGTCTTTTGTCCACTGCATCGGAATGTCGTCATAGGCGACGTCGGTCTCGAGGCCGCCCTCCGCTTTGGCCGCCGCTTCGAAGATCGATTTGTCCACCTGTTTGAAGCGATCGCCTTCAGCGCTGCACACGGGGCATTTCACGGGGGTGTCGCCCTTGCCGATATATCCGCAGCCGTCACACACAAAGTAGTTCTGGCTCATTCGATCCAGGTAGGCCTGCGTGCCGGGGCTGTGGGCCGGTTTTTCTTCCACAACTTGGGTCATCATTCCGCTCAGGGTGGAGCCCATCAGATCCTGCGCGACGGAATCGTCCGCCTGCATCTTGTCGCGATCAATGCCGGCTGCATCGAGGTTCCCGCCGAGCGCCCGCATCGCGTCCATGGCGCCCTTCGGAAGGATGTGTCCGACCGCAGCATCGACGACCGTATTGCTGATGATCGTGTGCCCCTTCTCGATGGCATAGCGATGGATGGCGGTCTTGGCGACCCCGCGGGCAAACACGGGAATCCGTTCCATGCGTCGCAACGCTTCTTCCGTCCAGGCGATGGTGTACTCCGCCTGCGTATCGATGGGCGGGACATACTTGCGGTTCGACACCAAAATATTGCAGGCGGCGGAGCGCAGCAGGTTTTCCGTGTTGCTGCCGATGTCCATATCCTCGTCGCTGTGGACGCCGATCCGGCCCACGATGAGGAGCCAGGGATTCTCTTTCCGCACGTACTGAATGATTTTTTCGAAGGCCTTGCCGTCCAGCAGGGTTGTTTTGACGTCGGTCTGTTCGGCTTGGGCGATTTCGCGAGAAATATCGAGGTGTGATTGGTAGATCTTCGCCAGACCGCTGTCGATCACTTCCTCATGCAATTTTTCCTGTTCTTTGAAGCGAAAGACCTTGCCGGCCTCTTCATTGAGGACGCCGGAGATGCTGTGAAACGCCGCATAATGGAAGTAAGGATCGAAGGCGGAAATGACTTCAACCGGGATATTGAAGGCTTTGCCAAGCGCCAACCCGGTCATGAGTCCGCCGAAGGAATAGGGGCTGCCGTCTACGGCCACGACGATCTTGCCCGTGCCGACAGGCGTCGGCTGTTTGATGATCAACATGTCGGAGTTTCGCACCCGACGCAGGACTCGCTCGGTGTTGCTGCCGATGACGCTGTCTTTGACGGCTCCGACTCCCAAGGCCCCCATGATCACGAGGTCGTAGGCGTTGGTATTGATGTCCTCGGCCAGCACCTTCCAGTTGCGGCCTTCCAAGGAGCGGCGTTCGACCGGTAGATTGGCCTCATTACATTTCTTATCGACATAGTCGAGGTAGGAGTCGGTGATGATCTGAAGTCCGCGGGTAATCAGCGAGTCATGGATCTGGCGTTGCCGGTCGAGTTCTTTCTCGTCGTGATATTCTTCCGGGAGGCCTGCCTCCATCTGCTTAAATCGCTTATCGTGCATCTTCGCCGCGTAGACATGGCTACCCACGATCTTTGAACCATAGGTTTTCGCCAGCTCAACTCCGACATCGACGGCTGTATTGGAATGGTCGGAATTATCGACCGGGATATAGATCGTCTTGTACATCGAAACGCCTCCTAGGCAAACACTCTATAGGGGGATGAGATCAGAGAACCGCCGAGAATTCAAACGGTTGAATGGAACTTTACCCCAAAAGAAGCGGCATGATAGCACCGTGTTCTCGGGGAATGCAAGCAAACCGACGGTGGTCAGAGGGCCTGTGGATAGTCGCTAACTCATTGGACTCACAGCCGTCTTTTCCGTGGGAGCGGCTGTCGGTTGAGCGGGTCGGCGTGACCGGAGAATCTCTTCCAGGGTCAGGAGCGCTTCTCGTCCCGAGTTATTCTGAATTCCTCGAATGAGATTCGCATCGGCATAATGAGCCTGATCCGGCTTGGCCTCTGAGGAGGTCGTTTGAGAAAGGGATCCGGTCCATGCACGAGGATCGCGGCTGCCTTCTTTTTGTTCCCACGCCGCCAGGCAGGCCTTGGCGATTATCTTGTTGAGCGGCGCCGGATTGTACAGCAACTTGCGAATGCTCGTCGGTGTCAGCATGAGCGGGTTATACCCGGACGAGAGATAGCCCTCTTCCAGCAGCCGGTGTTCCAGGTCGGTATTGGGCTGAATTCCGAGGAAGAACATGAGGGGGAACACACGGTCCTCTCCTAAAATCGACGCGACCTTCTTGTAGGACTCGACGCTCTGGAGCAGGCTCTCTTCCGTCTCCTTCGGGGAGTTCAGTGAATAATTGAGGATCACCTTGCCCTTGAAACCGGCTTCGGCCAGATAACGACAACCGTCGTAGAGGCGTTCGAGTTTGAAACCCATGTGCAGGTTATTCAACACTTCCTGGGACCCGGAGGTGATGGCGACTTCCAGATCTCCGACACCCGATCGCACCATCAGCTTGGCCAACTCCGGCGTAATCAACGAGGTGCGGATATAGCCGGACCACTCAATCTCGAGCTTCTCGCTCAGGATTCGTTCAAGAATCTCCGTGCATTGGGGATAGGCCTCCTTGCCCGTGATGAACTGGGCATCGGTGAACCAGAACCGACGGGCGCCCCACTGATGATAGTGCTGAGCGATGTCCTTGACGACCATTTCCGGCGGGCGATACCGCACCCGTTTGCCTTCAATGTAGGGATAGAGGCAGAAGGCACAGTCGTAGGGACACCCGCGTTTCGTCTGGACGCCGATTGATTCGTCCATATACGAGGCGTGCTGCGGGAAAATCGATGTGAGATAGGGTAGGTCGACAGTCAGGGCGTCCAGCAGTGCCGGTGAGCCCTGATTCCCCTTGCGTGTCTGTGTTCCTTCCCGAATGATATAGCGTTCATTTTCAAGCGATTCGCCGTTGACGACCTTGAGAATCGCATCTTCCCCCTCACCCAGGATTCCAATGGTGCCTTCCGGAAGTTTCTCGATCAATTGATCGGCAAACGCCGTAAACGCTCCGCCGCCGATCATGATCTGAGTTTTGGGGAACTCTTTCCGGATCAACCAGGGATACGACAGGTTTGCCCGAATGTGGCTGTAATACCGGTAGAGCTGCTTCAAGCCGGCGAATGACGCGGCCACCCGCTTGATCGGATTGCTGGCGAAGTAAAAATTGAAGGCGTGCTCCAGCGAGGCGTCTCCCTCGTGGGGGGAAAAAATCTGAATGTCCCGCCACGAAAAACAGACCAGATCCGGCTTGAACTCCAGCGCGGCATCGCGGATGGCTTGCGTCCGTTGCGATTCGGAAAACAGTGATAGATCGAGAATGCGCTGCCGCACTTCTGGCTTCCGGCGATGGATAAAGTCCGCCAGATACGTCACGCCGATCGGGTAGACCTTTTTGCAGGGGAGAAAAATGTAGAGGATGGAATTCATCAGCCATCAGTCGTCAGCTCATAGCCATCAGCCTTCGCTGAGAGCTGAAAGCCAAGCGCGTTGTTGTTATTTCGTTGCCACGTGGATGGCGACAATGCCTCCGGTGAGGTTCCGGTATTCCACCTGGCGGAACCCGGCTTCCCGCAGCAGCGTGGCCAACCGTTCTTGATCGGGAAAGGTTCTGATCGAGGCCGGCAGGTATTCGTAGACCCCGGTCCGATCACGCGCAACTTTGGTGCCGATCCAGGGAAGCAGACGAAACGAATACCAATCGTAGAGCGCACGCAACCAGCCATAGGCCGGACGGGAAAATTCCAGGCAGACGAAGCGGCCGTCCGGTCGCAAGACCCGCCGGATTTCTGTGAAGGCCTGCGTCAGGTTGCCCACATTTCGCATGCAGAAGCCCGTCGTCACGGCATGAAACGTGTTATCCGGAAAGCCCAGTTGCTCGGCATTGGCCTGCAGGCACGTGATCCGGTCGAGGAGTCCTCGCCCTGTCACTTTGCGAAGACCTTCGGCCAACATGGCATGGTTCAAATCGGAGGCGACGACATGGCCCTGTTCGCCCATCTTCGGTTCAATCAGCAGCGCGAGGTCTGCCGTTCCCGCGCCGATGTCGAGCGCCCGTCCGTTCGTGACCGTGGGCACGTAGGAGGCCGTGAGGCGTTTCCAATGGTGATGGAGGCCGAAACTGAGCAGGGTATTGTTGAGATCGTAGACGCCTGCGATCGCGGTGAACATGCGCTGGACAGCTTGTTCACGTGCCTGGCCGGACCAGGTTGAGACGGCTTTCGCCGCCCCGTCAGCACTGTCGGGTATGGAGGATTGTTCTGCCCGCACCATGGGAGGGTGGTAGCACCCGCTTTTGCCTGTTGTCAAGGTCGCGGGTCTGCTCGGGCAAAGGGGGCGAAATTGAGCGGCTAGCCGAGTTGCCGGGCGATGAACTCAGGCTGCCGCACGTGTGTCGGTCTTGGCAGCGCTGTCCTTCCACTGCCCCACTTCTAGGCTCTCCAGCCAATCAAGCAGTTTGCCGACGTTTTCACCTTCGAAGATCGACCCGTGTTGCGGGCAGATCATCTTGGGCTTGATGGCACGAACCCGTTGAACCCATCCGCGCAGGGCCACGGTGGAGGGCATCCAGCGCAAATGAAACCCTCGCATATATTGAATGTGTTGTTCGAAGTCGGCGACGACCAGACTGGCATGGTGATCCGGGACCAGGGCGCCGCCGATGTCACCCGAAAAGAGAATGCCGGCAGCCGGATCGTAGAGGGAAAAATTGCCGGAGGAATGACAGTAATGGGCCGGGACGGCTTCAACCTCGGGCCCTTCGTCGCCGATTCTGATACGCATCCCCTGGTCCGGAATGGGGGTCAGCATAATCACGGCGCCGGTGCTAAAGTGGCTGACAAAACCGGTCCAGAGCCAGGAACAATAGGTTTTGATCGCGGGGTTCAGGTCGAGCCACATCGCAAGTGATGAGCAGATGTCCGGGTCCTGGTGGCTGGCGAAGATGACTTTAATATCCTGCATCCGGACATACTTGGCCAGTTCGGCCAGGACTTGGGGAAAAATTTGAATGCCGCCCGGGTCCAGCAGCATGGCGTGGCCGCGGTGGATGATCACATATTCATTGGTGTCGATGACATGGTCGTCCTTTTCAGGATCCCGGCCGATGACGACCCATTGATGGTCATCTCTATTGAACAATACCTTACTTTGCATAGGTATGCCCTTTCAGCAGCAGCTCGAGAAGTTCTTGCCCGTGTTCGATGGCATCTTTCATCGAACGGGTTTTGTTATCGAGATCATCGACGACACGGCTGATTTCAGCCGCCAGGTTCTTGAAGTTGGCTTCCGCCTCTGCCAGCCCGGCCGCCTCAGAAGAGATACAGAACGCCATATAGCGCGCGGTGAGTCCAATCATCTTCAGGCCATTCAGAGCCTGTTGAGTTTCCCCCAGACAACGCAGGGCATCCTTGAGCCGTTCCTGTAACTCAGTGAGGTTGGCCTGGCAATGATTCACCAGGTACAGGCGATTTTCCCGCTCAAGAGCCCCCACCGCCGTGAAGGCCGGATGTTGCGTCAATTGGGTGACGTCAGCGGCCGTGGTAAAGCGAAGATGAGCGAGTGTGTCTAAGCTGGTGGACTTGGATGACGGGTCACCCTGCGTCATTGCCGAGAGGAGACTGGCGATCAATTGGTGGTATCGCCAGATAATATTCGAACTGCTGGCGGTGACCTTGGCCAGTCCCGCACAGAGATGCTCCAGAGCTTCCACTTCCGGCCGGATTTCTTTGGGTGTGTTGTTTAGGATCTCGACCAGTGCCAGCATGGGCCGGCCTTTTCCGCCAGGGATTTTCGCGGCTTGGACCACGCCGTTATTCGCGAGAATTTGCATGGAGAGCGAAAGCTGCTGCAGTGATCGGCCGACGTTGAGGATGTCGACCGTGATCCCGAACAGTTGATTGATATTCCGTTTAAAGAGGCTCAGTACGTCATGCATGGCGGTCGTAGAAATCGTGGGTGGTTGTGGTTCGGGGCGAAGGCTCCCGCAGTTCCCTATCGGCGCATTTATGGAAAACTAAAATCCGTTCCGGCCGATCCTGGAGGGGCGTCGGTATTTTGACGGTCTTGTTGGCTCTGGCATCACGGTTGCTTTCGCCGGATGCCAAGACTCCGAGCGCGGCGTGATATAATCCCGCGCTTATGAGTAATTCCATCATCATCAAAGGGGCGCGTGAACATAATCTGAAGAATCTCGATGTCGAGATTCCACGAGACAAGCTGGTTGTCATGACCGGCCTGAGCGGGTCGGGGAAATCCTCCCTCGCCTTCGACACGATTTATGCGGAAGGGCAGCGGCGGTATGTCGAGTCGCTGTCCGCCTATGCCCGGCAATTCCTCGAACAGATGGGGAAGCCCGATGTGGACTCCATCGAAGGGCTGTCGCCGGCAATCTCGATCGAACAGAAGAGCACCAGCCATAACCCCCGGTCCACCGTGGGGACTGTCACCGAAATCTATGACTATCTGCGGCTGCTCTATGCCCGGGTCGGGCACCCCTTCTGTTTCCAATGTGGACAGGAGATTACCGCGCAGACGGTGCAGCAGATGGTGGATGCGATCTGCGAATTGCCAGAAGGCTCGAAGTTCCAGATTCTTTCCCCTATTGTCCGCGGGCGGAAGGGGGAATATCGCAAAGAACTCCTGGAGATGCGGAAGGCCGGATACGTGCGCGCGCGTATCAACGGCGAGATGGTTGATCTGGGCGACGACATCACGCTCGACAAACAGAAGAAGCACACGATTGAAATCGTCGTCGATCGGCTGGTGATGAAGCCGGGTGATGCCTTGATGCGACGGATCGCGGATTCCGTCGAAACCTCGGTGAAGCTGGCCGGAGGATTGGTCGGGGTTCTCTCGGAGACCGGCAAACTGCATCTCTACAGCGACAAGCTGGCCTGTATCAAATGCGGAGTCAGTTATCCGGAAATCACACCGCGGGTGTTCTCGTTTAATAGCCCGCACGGCGCCTGCCCGGCCTGCGACGGGATCGGGTATGCCATGACCCCCGGCGCTTCTGAAGAGGAAGACTTTACCCTGCTCGAACGCTGCGAGACCTGTCAGGGAGCGCGTCTTAAGCCGGAAAGTCTGGCGGTGAAGATCGCCAGGAAGTCCATCGCCGACATTACCGGCCTGTCCGTGCGCGCGGCGGCGGATTTTTTCGCCACGCTCAAATTCACCGAACGTGAACTCGTCATCGCCCATCGCATCCTGAAGGAGATCCGCGAGCGGCTGGGATTTCTGGTCAACGTTGGACTGGATTATCTGACCCTGGATCGTCCGGCGGCGACCCTCTCGGGCGGGGAGGGGCAGCGTATTCGATTGGCCACACAGATCGGGTCCGGGCTGGTCGGTGTGTTGTACATCCTGGATGAACCGTCGATTGGACTCCATCAACGGGACAACCGGCGACTCCTGCAGACGTTACTGCGCCTGCGCGACCTCGGCAACACGGTGATCGTCGTCGAGCATGACGCAGAGACGATGGAAGCCGCGGACTATATTCTCGACTTGGGACCGGGCGCCGGCACGCATGGAGGAAGAATCATCGCGCAGGGCACCCCGAAGCAAGTTAAGGCCAATCCCGATTCGTTGACCGGCCTGTACCTGCGCGGTGCGCAGATGGTGTCCCTTCCGCAGCGCCGCCGCACCCCGAGAGGGTTCGTCACGGTCGTCGGGGCGAAGAAACATAATCTGAAGGGCGTCAGCGTCAATGTGCCGCTCGGCCTGTTGACATGCGTCACGGGTGTGTCGGGGTCGGGAAAAAGTACTCTCGTGCTCGAGGTGCTGTTTCACTCGCTGTCCCAATTGCTCTATCACAAGAAGCCGAAAATCGACGGCTGCAAAGAAATCACGGGCGTGGACGCGCTGGATAAAATTATCGACATCGACCAATCGCCGATCGGGCGCACACCCCGATCGAATCCCGCCACGTATACCGGCCTCTTCACCTTCATCCGCGATCTGTTTTCAAACTTGCCGGAATCCCGCGTGCGGGGCTACAAGCCGGGCCGCTATAGCTTTAATGTGAAGGGCGGGCGGTGCGAAGCCTGTCAGGGCGATGGGCTGATCAAGATCGAGATGCACTTTCTGCCGGATGTCTACGTGACCTGCGAGGTCTGCAAGGGGCAGCGCTACAACCGCGAGACGCTGGAGATTCAATACAAGGGGCGCAGCATCGCCGATATCCTCAACATGACGGTGGATGACGCCTTGGAGTTCTTCGAAAACATCCCTTACATCAAGGCGAAGTTGCAGACGCTCCACGACGTGGGATTGCACTACGTCAAGCTCGGGCAGTCGGCCACCACCTTGTCGGGCGGCGAAGCCCAGCGCGTGAAACTCTCGCGAGAACTCTCCAAACGTCCCACCGGCCGCACCATGTACATTCTTGACGAACCCACTACCGGCCTCCACTTCGCCGACATCCAACGTCTGCTGGACGTGCTCGACCGTCTGGTCGAGACCGGCAATACCGTCCTGGTGATTGAACACAATCTCGATATGATCCGCAATGCCGATTGGATCATCGATCTCGGGCCAGAAGGCGGCGACCGGGGCGGCGAAATCGTGGCCGAAGGCCCGCCGAAAGAAATCGCCAAGGTGAAGCGGTCGTATACGGGACAGGTGCTGAGGGAGGCGGGGGTGTAAGGGATGGAGTCTTCGGAGTCGGCATGATGCGAAGGATCGAAGTTGCTTCCGATCCGCTCCGGTGCCGTGCGCGACTGTGAGGCGCGACCGAAAGTCGCATGCCGTCGCACAACGGCAGGTTTATCCGCTACATCTTTCCACACCCGCCATGCCGACTTCCAAAGGCTCCATCCCTCACACCCCCGCTAAGAAGGAGAAGGGGGGAACGGGCGGACTGGCCATCCTTCTTGCTCGCGCAACCCGCGGTCTGGGAAGCCCCTCGTTCGACGAACGCAGTGAAGGACGAGCCAGCCAACCCGCTCTGAAAGAAGAATGCTGAAGACCTTCTCGTGACAATTATTCGCCATATCCTTCTCGGACTAGTCCTGCTTGCGAGTCTACCTGGCTGTGGTGTGGCGGATGGCACAGGGTATTTGAGGATAGAGGGTTACGTACTCGATAAAGAAGAGCGTCCCATCTTCGAGTACGATGTCTGGATTCGTGTTCAGCCAGGCGAGCTAGCAGACGAAATGCTCCGTACGGACTCCGAAGGTAAGTTTGTGCTTTGGCGGAGCGGAGGCATTGGTGGTCTCATGATTCTTCCCATGGCGCTCATTGTGGCTCCCATAAGCGCAATAGTGGCGGCAGTTACTCCTTGGAGCTTTAGGGAAGTGCATGAGTTTTTCAGCCCGGCCTACTTTCTTGGGGAAAGCTGCCTTCCTCATCCGGCAGAAATTCGAGTCGATGCAAGTGCAAGTAGGGGTGCTACGACGTTTTCGAGGGGGGACATCGTGAAACGCCTGTACAAAGGAAAAGAGTTCCCACAGGGTAAGGGTTGTACGCGAGTATATGAACTTGGCCAGTTCAAGGATAACTCTTTCGTCGACCGGTCACCTAAATAATGATTGCTCCTGTGCGTCCCAGGGATATCATCACGGCTTGGTAGGAAGGATCAGATGCATACCATTCTCTTGCTCACCATCTCCAACATCTTCATGACGTTCGCCTGGTATGGGCATTTGAAATACAAGGAGTCGCCGCTGTGGATCGCGATCCTGGCGAGTTGGGGCATCGCGTTCGTGGAGTACTGTTTCCAGGTGCCGGCCAATCGTATCGGCCATTATGAATTCACAGCGGCGCAGCTCAAGACGATACAGGAGGTGATCACGCTCATCGTGTTCTGTGTCTTCTCCGTCGTCTATCTCAAGGAAGATCTGAAATGGAACTACGTAGTCGGCTTCGCCATGATGATCGGCGCCGTGTTCGTGGTCTTTAAGGAATGGTGATGTCGCACGGCTTCATCGCAGGCATTTGCCTTTCCGTTGCCTGTTGCGCAGTGCGCCCGCATACCGGTGTTCTCCCCCTGTTGAACCTTCCATCCTCCCATCTGAGTCCTCTCACTAGGGCCTTTCCGCTCTCTCTTCTAGGGGAATAACTAGGATCTCCTGTTTCCATGTCCATGTACAACAAGGCGAGTACTACGTTGAATGCATCGCCTACGCCGGCAAGATATGGCCAAGATATGAAAAGGAGGTCCGCGTGAAATTATTCCCATCAATCCACCGATTAGCTGTGGCTCTCGGTGTCGTTGCCGCCAGCTTCATGGTCGGGGGTTGCAACACCACCAAAGCCACGGTCGATACGACCGTCAATTTCTTCTCCAGCACCAGTCCGAATGAGCTCTTTACGTCCGATGGAATGGTCGTGAAGGAACAGAAGATCAATTTGTTCGCAGGAGTCGCCTATGAAAACCTCCGGCAGGAGGCCGCGACCGGCAGTGGTCAGTATGTGAGTGCGTTGGCTGCTCTCTACGAGATTCCAGCCGGCAGGCAAGGGGAGTTCGGGCAGGTCCTTCAGCGCAAGCACGCGGCCTTGTTTGCGGCTGATCTTGAAGAGGACCGGACCGCGCACCTGAAGATGGTCGCGGCGTTGAATCGGGAGCTTACGGCGGCGGCCTTATTGCCGTGAGCCGGGTTGGCAAGGAGGCATCCATGGGACCGATGGGCAAAGGGTTCATTCTCTGGTTATTGGGCGTGCCGGCCAGCATTCTTGTGCTGCTCTGGTTTTTGGGAATTTTGAAGTGACTCTGTACGCGCTGAGGCCGGAACGCGGCGCACAATGCCACGGCGCGCGCGTATGAGGGCACAGACTTCAAGAGGGCGAAAATCGCGTTACGCCGGGACAGCAGGAGCCGAACTTGGGCAAGCTGGACACGACGAACGACATCGAGTCGCTCACGATCACCTGCGGGAAGTGAGCGGGTGGAAGGAGAACCGGTCCGGCCTTCAGTGAAACCAGCGGTCGTACATATAGAATAAGTCGAGCGTCAGGCGGGCGCCGAAGGTCGGGCCGTAATCTTTCTGGTTGATGAGATCGTTCCAGGTTTCGAAGGTAAATGCAGAATAGCGCAGCGCCAGCGACACGAAGCGTTCTTCCAGCGCATCCCCCCGATGGTCCACGAACAGACCGGAGTCCACGGTCACCGCCAGTTCAATTTCCCAGGGCGTCGAATCTTTCCAGCGGTGATAGTTTCCCAAGCCGACCGAAGCCTGGGCAATGTACGATTGCGGCGCGACCTGGTGAAAGGCGGCGCCGCTGAACGGACGGCCGTAGCGCGCGAGGGCTGAGACGCGGAGGTAATCACCCAAGACTGGAATCGGATTCAACAGCGCAAGCCGACGAAAACCTGCCTGCACATAGGGCTCGTAATACAGAGACCCACCGGCGCCTCCCAGTCCGGCGAAAAAGACGTCGCTCGATCCCAACAGGCCGAACCACCGTGTCATGGTCCCACTCAGCATGAAATCATCCGCCTCCCGCTTCTCTCCGACCGGCACCGGCGTCAAGCCGCGGAACTTATGCACCACATCGTTCTGCAGGAAGCGGCTTGGGCCGTCTCTGGTGGGTCCGCCGCCTGCCGTGAGATTGAGATTCCATCCCGGCAGTTGAGCGAGCGGTTTGGTCCAACTCAAGGCAAAGAAATTAAAGCCCATGGTCTGGTTGATGTCGTTGTAGCGCTTGCCTTCTCCGTCGAACTGGGTAAACCGGTCCAAGACCGCGGTGCTCAGGGTCAGGGTGGGGTCATGGTCGGGAAATGCGATCGCGCCCCAATGCACGCTTTGGGGCGGGGATTCAGCGCGGACAAGGCTGGGAACTATGCAGAGCGCGAGGGTGAGCGCAACGATCCATTGACGATTCATACTCATACGCGCGCGCATCCTGCCAGTATCGTCATGACATTGGCAACCATGTTTTTTGCGGAGGGGTGGGCAAGTGAGTAATTGACGGCTGACTATGGAGGAGCGCCGCGGCGACTTTCCAGGAAATTTGCCGATGGAGTGCGGGGGGGCGAGGTGCCGCCTCTGAACTTGAACGCAACGGGTAGAGGGGCGGTCGGCCCAGCGCCGCCGGCCGGCCTGCAATCGCCATGGGGAACACAAGACACGTCCGAGAGGCAACGCATAGAACAGGGCCAACAGGAAACGCGTGCTGAGGGGGCTCGAGTGGAACCTGCGGTGTTCCTCTCTTCGTTGTTCGATTCGAGCGGAATCCCGAGGCGGGACTGGGTGACGGACGGACATGATGTCTGATTCATCGTCGACTCGCCTCACTGGATGAGGAGCGATCTCCATGAACGGTCCCCAACGCGGGCATCGGAGGCCTCCGTATTCTGGAGCCGGAGGCCGGCGCACTCATGTCAGATCCCAGCACGGTTTTGAGGTGATGTTCGAATGCTCTCGCGGTGCGGTCCGGGTCGATTGCAGCTTGTAAGCGACCGGCGTGATCGCGGAAGGCGGGAGTGTCTAACAGACGCTCACAGAGTTCTGTCACGCTGGTGCGCGAGGTGGTCCCCGCCCTGAGATAGTCACCCGCGCCGCTCCGGCGGACATACTCCATCATCAAATACTGATCGAGGTTGCTTGGAATGCCCAACACCGGTGTCCCTGCCGCCAGCGCTTGGTAGACGGTTGCACTGCCCCCGTTGCAAATGACCAGATCCGCCCGGGCCGCCGCCGCCTGGCCCGGCACATACCGCGCGACCCGCGTGTGCGGGGGAAGGCGCCCGGGAAGGGCGCGTCCGGCAGTGGAGACCAAGGCGCCGATACCAAGCTGCTCTAGCGCTTCCAGAATGAACGGCATGAGGTCGGCCCGTCCGGACGTGCCGAGGCTGACATAAGCCATCCGTCGTGCCGCCGGCCACGAGTCCCACCAGGGCGGAGCCGAGTCCGGCGACCAGAGAACCGGACCGACATAATGATGGTGCCGCGGCCGGCCAAAGGTCGGGACAAGATCAGGCACATCGGCGTAGAGGGTCACATCGGCGTCGGTGAACTGATGCGAAAGGCTATACCCCAGGGCGGGCAATCCATAGTCCCGGCGAACCCGGTTTACCGGATACGCTTGTTGCGCGAACACGAAGGGACGCATGAACGTGAACAGGGCTTGCCCGATCTGCGGACCGAACCGATCCGTGATGGGCAACTCAGGAACGACGAAATGCTGGCGCGCGAACGGACTCCAATGGGCGTTGGTGACGGTGAGATAGGGAATCCTGGCACGTCTCGCGCTCACGGAAAGCGACAGACGAAAGTCCCCGACGACGGCGTCGGGGTTCAGCTGGGCGAGCAGGCACAGATCGTCTTCGACGTAGTGATGCAATTCTTCCGTGCGGTACAGCGGGTCACCCGAACGCAAGCGGTCCTGAAATTGTTGACTGCCGATCGTTCGAATCGGATGGAGAGTGGCCGGCACGGATTCGAAGAGATGGTGATACCGCCGGTCGCAGGCGAGGTGGATTTCGTAGCGCTCCGGATCCAGACCGCGGGCCAAGGCCACCGCGCGGGCGACATGGGCCAGCGTCACGGCTTCGGCCATAAACAGTATGCGAGGCTTCTTCGCCGGCGGCCGTGTGAGCTCCAGGTCAGTTCCACATGGAGAGGGTGGAGCCGGGGCGATGGCCTGTCGTCGACGAAGCAGCATGCCGGATGCTCCCAGCCAATCCGCCAGGAGTTTTCCTGCGACCATCCGGGTAATGGCGGCAATGTCGCGGCCGCTTTGAAAATGGCTTTGCCGGAGATGCCGTCCGTAGATGGCAGATATGGGAACCGATCGGATGGGAATGCCAGCCCGGCCGGCCTCGATCAGGATCTCGCTTTCGAACACGAAACCCGAAGCCGCATCGCAAGGCCAACCGGCCGCCGTCCAGGCGGAGATCGGATAGAGCCGGAAACCCGACTGGCTGTCCTCGACCATACAGCCTGCGGCCAGGGAGATCCAGAAATCGGCAATTCGCTGTGCGGCAGCGCGGAGCCGGGGGATGGTGTGCCGATGACGTCGCCTCGCTGCGACCACGATGGCGAGCGGGTCACGGCGGTGCATGGCGAGCAAATCCGGAATGTCCGCCGGGTCGTGCTGCCCGTCCCCGTCGAGCGTGATGATCGCGCCCGCTCCCTGCGCGACGGCATACTGCATCCCTCGCCGGAGCGCGGCGGCTTTGCCGAGATTCTGCGCATGTCGCAGAATCGTCACCGGCAATTCGCGCAGCGACGACACGGTCTGGTCGGTCGAGCCATCGTCCACCACCACGACCCGCTCGACGTAGCGTAGTGTCCGGGAGGCGACGCGGTGAATCGTCCCGGCTTCATTGTAGGCGGGAATGATGGCGATCGCTTCTTTGTCCCGTTCCCTCATGCCTGGGCTCCATTGATCGAGATGATCTGGCCGGAAACATAGGCGGCCGCGTCGGAGACGAGAAACGAGACGAGAGCGGCCACCTCCTCCACGGCGCCGGCGCGTTTCATCGGGACCAGCCGTTCGATGGCGTCCGCACCGAACGTGTCTTGCGTCGCTGATGTGGAAATAATGCCCGGGGCTACGGCATTGACTGTGATGTGACGGGAAGCGAGTTCCAACGCGAGCGCTTTCGTGGCGCCATGGAGACCGGCTTTCGCCGCGGCATAATTCACCTGGCCACGATTGCCGATGACCCCGCTGATCGACGTGATGGTGACGATGCGGCCCCACCGGGTCCGGATCATAGGCATCAGGAGCGGCTGCGTCACATTGAAAAATCCATTTAGCGACACATCGATCACCCGCTGCCACTGGTCGAGGGTCATGCCAGCCATCGGGGCGTCGTCATAGATGCCGGCGTTGTTCACGAGGACCTGAATGGGGCCGGCCGATTGCAGGCGCTCCAATGCCTGCCGGGTTTGGACGGCATCCGTCACATCGAAGCACAGGGCGTCGGCTTTGCCGCCCTTGTCACGGATGGTCTGCGCGACCGCTTCCGCCCGGTCCATGCGGGTGCAGCCATGGACAACGATCTCGAATCCGAGCTCGCCCAATGCCTGACAGACGGCCTGCCCTATGCCACCGCTGCCTCCCGTCACCAGCGCGCGCTTGCTCATGCGGCTCCTTCACGTAAGTGGGGACGAACCTCGTCGGGAGTATCCGGCAGTCGCATCACGGAAAGCCGGCCGCTTAGCACCGTTTGTCCGTCTCCGGTCACCGTCACGTCGTAGATGCAGCCCTGCTGGTGGCTCAATTGAAGCCTGGCGAGGATCGTCAGCGCGCCCTTCAACCCGTCTAGGTGAGACAGCGTCGTCCTGATATTGCGGAGAGAAGCCAGCACCCCTTCCCTGACGCGCTGTCCAGGACCTCCACTGACCAGGGCGGCATGGGCGGCAATCGCCTGCGCGCCGTATTCGATGGCGCAGAGGGTGCGAAGGCCGCTGTCGTCGCGCAAGGGATTGTCCGGCCGAAGGTGGCTGGTGGCGCGGCAGACGATATGGTCCGCATCCCATGCGTCGACTCCATCGAGCAGGCACATGGTCCCGCGATGAGGGACCAGCTGGGACATGTCGCCACAGTAGTGTTCCATCAATCACCGCTCCGGTTTGCAGTCGATCACGAGGTCGGTCTCGTCGGTGTATGCAAGGCGCACGGTGCCGGAGGCCTGTCGGGCCAGCACTGCCAGCAGAGGCAGACTACGGGCCGCCGGGTTGCTGCGCAGACTGGTTGGCATGCCGGCAGGAAACACCGTCACGGTTCGATGGGGCGCGAGCCCGATTGCGCAGCGCATGAGCGCATCGGGAGAGGGGATCGCAGTCAACCGCAGCGCGACGGCAAAACTCTCTCCCACGGGGCGGATGTCATGCAGGGGGACGGGGAAGGGAAGATCCGACGCGACCAGCATCACCGGGCATCGCTCGACAGTGGCATAAGCGGCGGCCTCGAGAAGTCCGGCGGCAAATGACGCATCGTATGCGCAGACACTCGTCGATGACAGTTGTGAACGGGTCGCGATGCTCCAGTAGCCGGCCGGGGCGTTGTAGACGGAGTTGTGAAACGAGGTGGGCGACACTTCCCGCGCGACACCAGCCAGTGCTTCGCAGATTTCCTGCGTGATGGCGCCGTCACCGTCCGACGACGCGAATACGGTTGCCATCGCGTCGCCTCGCAGATGTCCCGCGAGCAAGGCATCCTGCGCTGCCGTGATGGCGAGACGCGCGGATTGGCTGCAGCGTCGACGCTCCGCGGCGGATAACAGATTCGGAATGGCCGGAGTGAGAGGTGTCAGCCGGTAGCCGACATCACCGGCCAGGACCGGTCGGGCAGCGGCCCATCCATCCAGCCCCGGTCCTGCAATCCCGACTCCGATGACCCAGATTTCCATCATGGCCTTTTCCCAAAGATGAGACTGCAGTTGCTGCCGCCGAAACCGAACGAGTTACTGATGGCGGCGCGCAACGGGCGGAATTCGCTTCGGAGCACGAGACCGCTCCGGAGTTGCGGGTCCGCTTGTTCGACGCGGACCATGCCGGGAATAAAATCATGCCGCAGGCAAAGGAGGGTGAGAATGGCCTCAGTGGCGCCGGCGGCCCCGAGTGTATGCCCGGTCCTCTCCTTGGTTGAGCTGCAGGGCGTCCTGCCGCCAAACGTTCCCCAAATGGCGCGATCTTCCGCGAGGTCATTGGCCGGCGTTCCCGTGCCATGAAGATTGATGTAGTCGATGTCGATCGGTTTCAACTCCGCCCGCTCAAGCGCCCGTGCCATGGCTAAGGCGGCGCCCAGGCCTTCCGGGTGGGGCGTGGACATATGGTGGGCGTCGCTGCTCTCGCCGTAGCCGAGGAAACGCAGGCAATCATCGTGGTGGCGTTCGCGTTCCAGCAGGATGAAGCTTGCCGCTTCGCCGATGGAGAGGCCATCCCTGTTCGCGTCGCAGGGGCGGCAGGGCCGATCGGACAGTAAGCCCAAGGAGGCAAAGCCATAGAGCGTCATGAAGCACAAACTGTCCACGCCTCCCACCACGACGGCATCGCAGAGCCCGGCGGCCATCCAGCGCGAGGCGCTAGCGAAGACCTTTGCGCTGGAGGAACAGGCCGTGGAAATCGACGCGACCGGTCCTGTAAGTCGCAGTTGACGCCGCACCACATCACTGACGGAAAACAAGTTCTGCGTGTGGCGATAACGCACCGTCAGCGGCAAGTCCTCGCCCGCGGCCCTGCGCCGACGGTAAGCCAATTCGGTTTCGAGGATGCCGGAGGTCGTCGTGCCGATCAGCACACCGATGCGATCCGGACCATACCGGGAGCGCGCCGAGGCGATCGCCTGTTCAAACCCGTCCTGTCGTAACCCGAGCAGCGCCAATCGATTGTTCCGACAGTCAAAATCGCTGAGTTCGCCGGTAATGGGGTCCGTTTCGAGTCCTCCGACGCGCCCGATCCAGGTCTTGATCTCCGCATCTTCAAAATCATTGGGGCGCAAGCCCTGCCCCTCAGTGCGCAACGCGTTCCACATAGCGGGAAGGCCGAGTCCGAGCGGGTTTGCCGTGGCCATGGCCGTGACGGTCAAAGGCGTCATCATCGGGACACCCGTTGTTGGCCAAAGATCGCGGCGATGACCAGGGAGGCTGCGGCGCCAAGCCCAACGGTGAGCCCGATGGCATGAAGGACGGGTGTGCGTGAAAAAGCCAACGCGCCGAATGCCGAGAGGGTGGCCAGCATGCAGACGGTGAGGGAGAGCCAGGTCCGGTGTTTCTCCTCCTCATCCGAGAACGGCCGGTTGAAGAAGAGCGCGTAATTAAGCCCAACCCCCAACACGAGCAGGAGGGACACCAGATGAAACAGGGAGAGGTGTTCGCCGATCACGGTGAGCAGGGTGACGACAAAGAGGATGGCCAGCAGTGGCGGTACGAGGACGCGGCCTACCATGGCTGCGTCCCGGAGCCCCCACCACAGTAGGAGTGTCATCGCCACCACCCCGAGGGCCGTCAGGCGTAAGGATTCATGCCGATACCCGTTCACCAAACGCCCCGCTTCCGATTTCAGATCGAGGAAGGTCAGCCCGGGCCCCGCGTCCCGGGCGAGACGATCGGCCAGGGCTGAGGCAGAGATCACGTTGCGTAGTGGAACGAACCCGGCCCATCCATCACCATTGCGCACCAGCAGCGACCGGACTTTGAGAAAGAAGGCGGTTTGTTGCAGGTTGACGCTGTCCATCAGCGGACTTGTGCGGGCGGCTTCGACATCGTGCAGAAACGGCTCGAAGAGGCCTGCCTGGAAGGGGAGCCCTTTCACGGCTTCGGCCAATGAAGCAGCCAGTACTTCGGGGGGAGGCAGAGAGGCCTGCCGCCTGTGTTGAGTGTCATCCGAGGGGAGATACAGGCTTGGCATGTCGAAGCCCGCCAACAGTCCATCATCCACCAGTCGCCGCAGAAGCTGCTCGGCGGACTCGCTGCGTTGCAGCACCTCTTCCTTACTCGTCCCATCGATGATCAGCACATACCGAACATCCGGCGCGCCCAGGTCTTTTCGCAGCTGTTCATCGAGGGTCTTGGAGGGGGATGAAATCGGGCTCAAATTGGCGAGGTCGTTATCCCAGATGTCCTCCTGGCGCAGGGTCATGGTAGCGAGGGCGAGAAAGGCCGCGACCCAGACGATCCAGCGGACGCGATTCAGTACTGCCGGAGCGGGCAGCCACTGCACGGGAAGCAGCTGATGCGGAGTAGATCGAATGACGCCCGGTGGAAGGGCTGGAAGAATCCAGCGCGTCACAAATCCGGCAACCAGGATGCCGACGGATGCCAGGACGCCGAGTTGCGACAGGCCGGTGATGCTGGAAAACAACATGCTGACGGCGCCAAATACCGTCGTTAACACGGCCAGCCTCAGCGTCGGCCATACCCTCGACAAGCTGTGCTGCAGGCGTTCCCCTGCGATCCCCTGTGTGAATACGTAGGCGGGGTAATCCACCGCCTCTCCGATCAGGGTGGCGCCGAAGCCCAGCGTGATGCCATGGACGAAACCGAACACCATTTGAACGGCGGCCACTCCGGCGAGCAATCCGGTCAACACGGGAAGGAGACTGAGTACAAGAGGCGTCGCCGACCGGTAGACGGCGAACAGCAGGACGGTGACGACGGAAATTGCAATGAGGGAGAGACGCCAGGAGTCCCGCTGGATCGTGGCCCGTGATTCAACCGCAAATACACCCGGGCCCGTCATGATCAGATGCGCAGTCTCGGGCAGGCCGGATGAGGAGAAGGCGGTCCGGACCGCCTTTACCGCCGCCTCCTGCTGATCGAGTGCAAAACCGGGTGCGTTGGTTTCTGCCACGAGCTGGGCTCTGGTGCCGTCCCGAGAAAACCACACCCCATGGTGCATCGACGGGCCCTCATCTGGTGTGAACACGGATAGAATATGGGCCACTTCCCCGGTCGGGTCGGATGGGATAGCCGTCTTCATCAAGGCGCCAGCCGGGGAGGCGAGCAGCTCAAGTTGTCGCTTCAAGGCTTCTCGCAAAGCGGTCGCGGTGAAATGCTCCGGGGACACCGCCGGACTTAGAAGATAACGATGGCGCATCAGCACTTCCCGGATGACCGTCAAGTCGGCGGGGTCTCCGTTGTTCACCGAGGCGAACAGCGCCGTGTCTCTCAGTTTGCGGGTGATGGTTCGACTGGCCTGCGCCAGCGCTTCCGCATCGGCGCCGGAGAGACCGATCAGGATCAGCCGCGCGGCCACGCCATCCCGGAGTTGCGACACCAGAAGTTCCTGCCGATGATCGGCGGAGCGGGGCAGCAAGGCGGTCAAGTCGGTCGTCATCGTCATGTTGGCAACGATGCCTCCGCTGATAAACAGCAGGAGTATCCAGAGGAGCAAGGCCGGCCTGTTATGCAAGGTCACGAGACTGGTCCATCGATCGCCATCACGGACCGGTCCCCCCCGGTTTCCCGTATGTCGACCGTCGTCACACGATCTCCCTCGCCCCGCAGGGTGATCGAACTCAGGTATTCCGCTGCCTGCGCCTCTAACGGACGCAGCGTGAGTTCCCACTGTCGCCGGGTTCCCTGAAATTTGATGTGGTACAGCCTCCGCAACACGGCGAGGTCTCCTGCCAGACTCGCCCGGATCGCTTCGATGAACGATCGAATCAGTGGATGGCTATCGACGGCGAGCTGCTTCGTGCCCTTGGGGGTTGACAGGGTCAGCCGGTCGCCTTGCACCATGAGATCCTCGGTATAGGGCGACGTGACATGTTTCTCGACGCGATCGGGGCGAACATACGCCAGCGTGCCTTTGAGCACCACTGGTTGGGTCAACATGGCCAGGGATTTGGTTTCGGTGAAATGGTCCTTGCGGGAGGAGACATTCCCCAGGAGTTCCATCAATCCGGTCACGTCAAATGGCGTTCCCTCAACTCCAGGATCTGCGGCGGCCGATAGCGAGAAGAACAGGCTATACAGCAGGACGAGACGGGCGAGTGTGGTCGGCAAGTTCATAAAAATTGAACCAGTTATAAGGCGACAAGCGGCAATAATGTTCGACGCGACTGACGTATCGCTCGATCCAGGGGCGAAGCGTGTCCGATCGGCGCGCGCCATTCAACTGAATGCTGTCCGTCAGTGGCTCAAAATACAGGTTGTATCGACGGCCTCCCTGATACAGGCCGAAAAATAACACGATTGGGACTTGAAGCAGTGCGGCGAGCAGGAATGGCCCTTCCGGGAACATCCTTGTCTTTCCGAGAAACTCGCACGCCATGCCTTTTTCGTCATTGAACAGGCGGTCGCCAAGAATTCCGACGATTTCACCCCGGCTCAAACGTTCCCTGACGGCCAGCATGGTGTCTGCGGTTCCGGGGGGGATAATCCGGTCGCGGATCTCGGGGTGCAGGTTGTGCAGCACCGCGTTCAAATTGGAGGCCGCCGCCTCATGCATGATCACGCTGATCGGGAGTTTATGATCGAAGGTTCCCTGGGCGCGAAGTACTTCGAAACTGCCGAGGTGAGAACCCAGCAGGATGCATCCGCGGTTTTGGTCGAGAACGGCCTGCAGCGCGGAAGCGCCTTCGGTGCGAATATCGAAGTAACGATGGCGACCCGAGAGCAGATACACCCGGTCATGAATCGTCGAGGCAAAGGCGTGGAAATGACGAAACACGTCTTTCCAGGACGGGGGCCGGTTCAGAATGCACCGTAAATAGTCGCGCGAGGTCCGTTGGGCGCCGCCGGAAAAGAGGAGGAAATAGGAACAGATCGGATACAGCAGACCCCGCGCCACCGGTCGTCCCACCCAGAGGGTGATGAACACGAGCAGCCGTATCAGTCGTGGACTTCCGCGTTCCGGCTGATGGCGCCAGGCCGTACTCACGATCCGGCCTGCCCGGTGAGGGTATCCGACCAGTGAACGGTTCCTGACGCGATCGTTTCCTCCTCACGCGCGACGGCAAAGGCGATGTCCTGCTCGCGCAAGCATTGCCAGCGCACGGTGAACGGTTCTTCCGGCCGCAGCGGCCGCAAGAATTTCACTGAGGTCAGCGTGAGGGGACCAGGTCCTCTGCCGGCGTCCTGTTCGAGAATGCGCAGGAGTTCGGTTAGCAAGACCACTCCGGGGACGAGAGGATTGCCGGGAAAATGCCCCGCCAGAGCCGGGTGATCCCCGTGAATCTGTCTCTGTATCTCTGAACCCATGCGTTACTCGTGAATGTGCTGTTGGAGATGCGTCATGTGCCGGGCAAAAGTTTGTAAGTGCTCGTGCGGCAATTTACCGGTGGTGTTCCGCGGCAGCGAATCCACCATGGATAACGGGCGGGGAAGAAAGACCGGATCGATCCGTTTTCGCAGTTCGGCAAGAATCGTCGTGCGGCTCATCCCGGGAGCCACGACAAGGGCGCGCAAGCGGCCGTTGCCTGATTGTCCGGGATCGGGCCGGTAGAACGTGCCATCCACCACTCCCGGTATGCGGTTCAGGGCCGCGTTGAGGGCCGTCAAGGAGGCGCGTTTGCCCGCGACCTTCACCAGGTCACGGTGGGGTCCCAGCAGCAGAAATTCCCGCTGGCCTCGCCGGGTAATGCGATCGGTCAGGTGGAGCCAGGCGCCCACATGTCCGCCCATGACCCAGGTGGCCTCCTGGGAATGCCGCATCCGCAAATCGTGACACAGCGTCCAGGCTTCGCCGGCCGTGGTGCGGCGGGAAGCCAGCATCCCGCCTTCCGTGCACCCGTAAATTTCATGCACCGGCACATGCCAACGTCGCTCGGCATCGAGCGCGATCGACCGGTCCAACGGCATCGTGGCTGAGATGATCCCTTCGAGGCTGGACAGGGTCGTGTGTTCGCTCAGAAATGCTTTGAGATGGAAGGGCGTCGTCATCAGCCAGGCCGGCGACTCCAGTTGTTCCAGGTCCGCCCGAATATCCGCGGGGAGGATGGAATGACCGGCATGCAAACTCCACCCCCATTGAAGCGGGAGCATGATTGTGGTTTCCAGCCCATACATATGTTGCGCAGGGACCGTTCCCACGGCAATCCGCGGCGGCGCCTGCGGGAGGTCGAATTGTCGGCCCAGCGCCTGGGCGCCCATCACCAACGAACCCCAGCTTTTCGCGTGAGCCTGGGGGAAGCCGCTACTGCCGGACGTAAACGCGATGGCGGCGATCTGGTCGGCCGGAATCACCGGAATCTCCGCCTGACCCGAACCCTGCCAGGATTCTAGAGTAAGGGAGAATCGAGGGATGTCGATATGCTCTTCATCCTGGTCGGTGAACACATAAGCGCCCGGATACTGCCGCACCAATTGCTGAAGTGGTTCTGCCGCCCGGTACGTGGGCAGGAGACTGATCTGTCGGGCTAGCAGGGCGGCCGCGAATCCCACTGCAAAATGGTACCGATCCCTGCAGAGATTGATCACGAAGCGTGCGCGGGGAAGCTGCGCGGCCACATGTTGGGCGGACCACAGGAATTCGTGAACTGAATGGGCGCGATCGCGACGCCAGGCGATCGGGCCGGCAAGGGCATGATGAGTGATGAGGGGAAACCCGGCTGCGGCTGGTGAAGCCTGGGTGCGCCGGGCGAGGGGAGCTGGAACCATGTGGCTGTCCAGCGAATGCATCATCATCGAATCCGGTGTTGGCCAACGTGATTCGCCAATGCCCGGAGGGAAGCCAGCGCCGCCTTGTTCTCCGAGCGCAATTCCACGCCATATCGTTTCGACACCAACAGGGCTATCTCCAACATGTCGATGGAGTCCAAGCCCAACCCTTCGCCAAAGAGCGCCGACAAGGGATCAATGTGTTCGGGCAGCACCTCCAGGCGGAGGGCCTCCACAATGAGGGTCGCCAGTTCCTGCTCTAGGGCGTCGTCGACGCGTATCTGTGGCTGCGATGGGATTGCCATATCATTGCGCCTCCTGAACGGTGGCCGGAGTGTGTTCAGTACGAGTGTGCGACCTGGCACATCGAAGCGCCGTGGTTAACACCTCGTCAGGATCATCAAGGAACGGTGTGTCATGCAAGGGGAGGCCCAGGCGCATGGCCTCTTCTACCAGGAGGCTGAGATAGTCGCCCAGATGCCGGGCCGTGTAAGAATTCGTATCGTGAAAGGCCACGACGACGGGAATGGTACGGTTCACGACCGGCAACGTCCCCCGAAGGAACCGCGATTGTAGCCCGGCCAGCTGGGACCGAAAATTCAGTCTCCGTAGCAGATGGATACCCCAATTCACCCCGTCGAATGCTTTGACATCAGATAACAGCATGTGCAGCTGATGTCGCCGATAGCAGTCGACCGTCGCCGCATTAAACAGCCAGTACGGAGGGCGGACCAGCACCGGTGGCGAGCCGGTGATCCGACTCAGGTCCTCCTTGCCGTTACGCAGCGATTGATCCAATTCAGCCGGCGACATGCCGGTGTGCCTGAGGTGCCCCTTCGTCGTTCCGGTGTGCAACCCCAGAAGGTGCCCCTCGGCCTGTTCAATCGCGAGCATGGCGCGGCCGTCGGACGAGCCGCCTCGCTTTGGATGGCGCGTCTGTACAAAAAATATCCCTTTGATATTCTGTTGCACCGGATTCCGCGCCAGATGCCGCAGGACTTGGCCGGTATTGGGATGGGGGCCGTCATCGAAGGTCACCAAAAAGCGCAAAGTCAGGGGACTATCGGAAGGCGGCCGCAATTCGACGCCTCCTTCGCCCGTCGCTGATTGCAACAGTGGTACGGTGTTCACGATGTCAGCCTTCCCGAATTAACGTTTGGCCACCACTTTTCCCGTGCACAAGTAGGTGTTCGTGTAGATCCAGGAGATCGGCCCGGAGGACGCCTGCTGCTGCATGTCCGTCAGGCGAACGTTCACGTTCAGGTTTTTGGCGTCCTCCTTGAGGTTTTCGATACAACCCTGAGGAGAACGGCCGCTTGAAACCACCTTTTCGATTTCATCCGTCTCGTAGTTGGGAATGGTGTAGTGAGGCCCGCATCCTGCCAGTAAGACCGCGATTCCAAGTGCCCACCCTTTGGTCATGTCGCATCTCCCTCGTTGACGGTAAAGTGTAAGGACCTGCCTGTCAGGGCTGACTGTATAAAACTGAAACGTTTCCCTACACTGGGCGCCCCCCTAGTTTAGTCTGTGAAACCCCCGAGTTCGCGAGCTGAAGGCCGACTCTCTCGCTTGCGGACCTTCCGCTCAAACAATACAATGGCCCCGGCCAATAGGGCCCGCACCTGCTTTGCCATCTGTGAGGGAGGAACTATGCCAGCCAAGAAGGGATCATCGGCTCGTCCGTCTGCCGCACCGGACCAAGGGCAGGCGACGGAGGAGTTTGAGAAACTCGGGGTCTTCTATCTCGGTCGGCCCTATGCGCTTGCCACGAAGCAAGCCAAACCGGGGTGGCTCCTGTATGATTCGAAGGATCTGGTCACCCATGCCGTGTGCGTGGGTATGACGGGAAGCGGCAAGACCGGGCTGTGCGTCGGACTCCTGGAAGAAGCGGCGATCGACGGCATTCCGGCTATCGTGATCGATCCCAAGGGCGATCTTGCCAACCTGCTTCTGACGTTCCCGCACTTGCGGGGCGAGGACTTTGCGCCCTGGATCAATGAGGACGACGCTCGCAAGAAAGGGCTCTCGCCCGCTGACTACGCGGCCCAGCAGGCGGCCCTGTGGCAAACAGGCTTGGGGGAGTGGGGGCAGAGCGGCGAGCGGATTCAAAAATTGCGCGATGCGGCGGATTTTGCCATTTACACGCCGGGGAGCAGCGCCGGTCTGCCGGTGTCGATTCTGAAATCCTTTGCCGCTCCCCCACCCGAGATGCTGGATGATGCTGAGCTGTTGCGCGAACGGATCTCCACGACGGTGACCAGCGTGCTGGGTTTGATCGGTGTGCAGGCTGATCCGATTCAGAGCCGTGAGCACATTTTGTTGTCGTCTATTCTCGACAGTGCCTGGCGGGCGGGACGCGACCTGGACCTGGCCGCCCTCATCCATCAGATTCAGACGCCACCGATGACAAAAGTCGGGGTGCTGGATGTGGAATCATTTTTCCCTTCCAAGGAGCGGTTTGCCCTGGCGATGCAATTGAACAACCTGTTGGCCGCGCCCGGTTTTTCGGCGTGGATGGAAGGCGAGGCTCTGGATGTCGGGCAGATGTTGTATGGCGCGTCGGGGAAGCCGCGCATCGCGATTTTTTCCATCGCGCATTTGAACGACGCCGAGCGGATGTTTTTTGTCTCACTCCTCCTCAATCAAATATTGGGCTGGGTTCGCGCCCAGTCCGGCACCACCAGCTTACGCGCCATCCTGTATATGGACGAAATTTTCGGCTACTTTCCTCCGGTCGCGAACCCTCCTTCCAAGGCGCCTCTCTTGACACTGTTAAAGCAGGCGCGCGCGTTTGGCTTGGGGGTCGTGCTGGCCACCCAGAACCCGGTCGATCTCGATTACAAGGGATTGGCCAATACCGGCACCTGGTTCATTGGACGCTTGCAAACGGAGCGCGATAAGGCGCGGGTGATCGAGGGCTTGGAAGGAGCGGCGGCGAGCAGCGGTAAAAAATTTGATCGTCAGCAGATGGAGCAGATTCTCGCCGGGCTCGGGAACCGGGTCTTTCTGTTGAATAACGTGCATGAGGATGCGCCGGAAGTTTTTCAAACCCGCTGGACGCTGTCCTATCTCCGGGGACCGCTGACACGCACGCAGATCAAACAGCTGATGGACCCGGTGAAGCGACAGCTGTCATCGGGAACTTACCGGCAGGACGAGAAGGGCGCGCCCGGGGCTTCGAGATCGACGAATGAGACGTCACGCACGACGACTTCCCGGCCCATGCTGCCTCCGGACGTACCACAATATTTTATTCCGCTCCGGGGAACGCCGCCACGCGGTGCGGCGCTCATCTATCAACCCATGGTTTTGGGCGTTGCGCAGGCGCGGTTCGTCGAGAACAAAGCGGGGGTGGACGCAACGAATGACCTCACCCGCTTAGCGGCGCTCAGCAGCGGCGTCGTCCCGGTGGAGTGGGAGGAGTCCACGGCTGCGGAGGTGCAGGTGGCGGATCTTGAACGCGAACCTGCCGGTGACGCCGAGTTCGGGGCTCTGCCCGGCGCGGCAAGCAAAGGCAAGCACTATGACACCTGGAAGAGCGACCTCTCAGGCTGGGTGTTTCGCACGCAAACGCTCGAGCTCTGGCGAAGCCCCACGACACGGGCGCTCTCGCTGCCCGGCGAGTCCGAACGCGACTTTCGTGTCCGGTTGCAGCAAGCCGGTCGCGAGGAACGTGATCGGCAAAGCGACGCCCTGCGGAAAAAATATGCGCCTAAGATTACGGCGCTTCGGGACCGGGTCCGGCGCGCCGAGCAAACTCGCGAGAAGCAGCAGAACGAATCCCGATCCAGTCAGGTGCAAGCGGTCATGTCTGTCGGCGCGTCGATCCTGGGAGCATTTCTTGGCCGCAAGACGCTCAGCGCAACCAACATCGGCCGTGCGACGACGGCGATTCGCAGCGCGGGCCGTGTGATGAAGGAATCCCAAGAGGTCGGCCATGCGGAGGAAAATGTCGCCACGCTCCAGCAGCAGTTGACGGACCTTGAATCCCAATTCAAGTCGGAGAGCGACGCGCTGATGGCGGCGACCGATCCCCTGACCGAGAAGCTTGAGCGGATTTCCCTCAAGCCCAGCAAATCGAATATCGCCGTCAAACTGGTGGCTCTGGCGTGGGCGCCTCAATGGCGCGCGGCTGATGGGACGTCTGTGCCGGCCTGGCTGTAACCGGAGATCCCGGGTGCGACTCATCTCGTGGGGCCGAACAGGGGTGGGGCAAGCCATTTCATAGGGCCCTGGTCCATCTTGGGGATTTGTGATATGACTCGGCCCGGTTTGTGAACACGACCGGTTCAATTTCTCGCGCGTGGGAGCTCACGCATGGGGACGCATACTCTGCCTGCCGATGAAACCGCGCGCGTAGGCGCGCTGCATCGCTACCGCATTCTCGATTCTCCCCCGGAAACCGACTTTGACGATCTCGTGCACCTGGCCGCGTCACTCTATAAGGCGCCGGTTGCCGCCATTACCTTCATCGACCACAACCGGCAGTGGGTGAAAGCCGCGATCGGCCTGGATGTCAGCCAGACCGACCGCGCGTGCGGGCTGTGCTCGTTTACCATTCAGGGGGTCGAGCCGGTAGTGATCGAGGATGCGCAAGCCGATGCTCGCTTCTCATCCCATGCCTTGGTGCGCGCACATCCGTTTGTCAGGTTTTATTGCGGAGCGCCGATTGTGACCAGCGACGGGTATGCGGTGGGAACGATCGCCGTGATGGATGCTGTCTCGCGGCCGGTGACCGATGTGGACGGCCTGACCATTCGACGATTAGCGCGTCAAACCGCAGCCCTCCTGGAACTCCGGATGCTGAGGTCCGGCCAATCCTCCCTCGAAGCGCCGCCGGTGGAAGAACAGGTGGCGAACGTGGCGGAAGCGGCGTTCGTGATCGACCGCAGCGGGCGGATTCTCCACGCGAATCGAGAGGCGGAAGAACTGTTGGGCGTTCCGGCGTCTGTTCTCACGGGTCGGTCGTTGCATGATTGCGTGCATCGTCATGGCTCGGGCGGGTGCGAGGCTCAGGCGGGATCGTGTGAACTGATGAATGCCTGCCTGAGCGGCGCGACGCTGCTCAGGCAGGACGATGTGTTTATGAACAGCCATGGCTCCTTCCTGCAGGTGCGCTGGAACCATGTCCCGCGCTTCTTCCGTGGAGACCGGATCGGCGGAATCGTGTCGGTGCGGGATCTCACAGTACAGAAACGGAATGAGGAGGTGCTGCGGCTGATGGCGCGCACCACCCGTCTCACGGGGAAAGCCTTCCTTCAGGAGCTTATAGAGACATTGGCTCGCACGGTCGGGGCTGACTACGGATACTGTCTCCGACCGTTGCCCGGGGGGCAGCGCTCGCAGTCCGTGGCCGGATGGGGTCCGGAGGGGCGTCTTGAGCCGCTGGAGTATGACCTCGGAGGGACGCCCTGCGAACATGTGCTCCGTGAAGAATTCTGCCACTTTCCATCCGGCGTGCAGGCCCTGTTTCCCCAGGACGATGCGCTTCGCCACCTATCGATTGAGTCGTACATGGCTCTGACACTGCCCTCGCCGAGCGGGGCGCCAATCGGCTGGATCGCCCTGCTCGGCCGGACACCGCTGAAGGATGCCCAACGGGCGGAAGCGTTGCTGCGGGTGGCCGCCGGCCGTGCCGGCAGTGAACTGGGACGTCACCTTGCGGAGCAACAGCTCAAAGAAAGCGAAGAACGGTATGCCCTGGCGCTTCGAGGGTCCTCCGACGGCATCTGGGATTGGAATGTGATCACCGGCCAGGCCGTGCTGTCCGCTCGCTGGAAGGCATTGCTGGGGTTTGCCGAGGACGAATTGCCGGATCACGAGTCCTCGTTCTTCAATCGGGTGCATCCTGACGATGTGGAGCGGGTGAAGGCCGAAATACAGACACATTTTGAACGCCGTCTACCCTACGACGTGCAATGCCGGGTGTTGCACAAGGATGGAACCTATCGATGGGTTCAGACACGCGCGCAGGCCTTATGGGATGAGCAGGGCCGTGCCTACCGCATGGTCGGAGCAACCACGGATATTACTGAGCGTAAGCAGGCGGAGGACGGGGCGCGACGCTGGCAACAGGTCTTTGACCAGGCGCAGCTCGGTCTTGCCCATGCGGATTTGGCGACCAATACCTTTCTGGCCGTGAATCCTGCGTTCGCGCGCCAATGCGGGTATCGCGCGGAGGAATTGGCCGGCCAACCCATCTGCTGCATCTATCCTCCTCAGGAACATGCCGCCCTGCTGGAGCGAATCCGGCGCATTGATGAAACAGGCGGCCTGACGTTCGAATCCATTCACCGGCGCAAGGATGGAAGCCTCTTTCCCGTGCTGGTCGAGGTCATGCTCATCCGGGATGCCCATGGGGTGCCGGTGTCACGCGTGGTCTATGTGAAGGACATCACGGAAAGCAAGCAAGCGGAACAGGCCCGACGAACCAGCGAAGAACGACTCCGTGCTGCCTACCGCAATGCGGCGGTGGGGATGTCCATCGCCGACGTGAGCGGCCGCATTCAGGAGGTCAACCAGGCCCTCTGCAAGATTCTCGGCTACTCAGAGCCGGAACTCCTGGCCCGCACGTTTCAATCGCTCACGCATCCGGACGATCTGGGACCGAATCTCGATCGGAGCCAGACGTTACTGGCCGGAACACGCGGCTCTGATGTATGTGAGAAGCGATACCTCAGGAAAGATGGGCGTGTCGTCTGGGCGCAGGTGGGTGTGTCTGTCATTTGCGACGAGGCCGGCACGCCCCTGTATACCCTGGCGATGGTACAGGACATCACCGAACGGAAGCGGACGGAAGCGGCGCTCCAGCTGGCCAAGTACACGGTTGACCATGCGACGGAAGCTATTTATTGGGTGGGTGCCGGCGCGGAATTGCTGGATGTGAACGATTCAGCCTGTTCCATGTTGGGCTACTCGAAAGAGGAATTCCTCCGGATGAGGGTCCATGACATCAATCCGTCCTTTCAGGCGGATGCCTGGCCGGCCTTTTGGGAGCAGACCAGGGGGCGGAGCAGAGTTGCATTTGAGAGTTATCATCGCGCCAAAGACGGCCGTCTGATTCCGGTCGACGTGAACGTGAACTTTATCCGCTACGACGGGGTCGAATGCCATTTCGCATTCGTGCGGGATATCACCGAACGGAAATCGGCCGAGCGCGCGCTCCGGTCCAGTGAGGAGCGGTTCCACTTTGCCATTGAGGCGACCAATGACGGCATCTGGGACTGGGATATGCGCACCGATGAGGTGTGCTACAGCCCGCAATGGATTCGATTACTCGGGTATCAGCTCGAAGAGGTCACACCCTCTCCTCGCTTCTTTGCCGCGCTGGTGCATCCCGAGGACGTGGCGCGCGCCACGGACATCTTACAGGCACATGTGGATGGCCGTACTCCGGTGCAGGAAATCGAAGTTCGATTGCGGCGGAAATCCGGCGAGTTTCGATGGTATCTCAATCGCGGGAAAGTCGTCGCCAGAGAGCCGGATGGACGTCCGCTGCGCATGGTCGGGACGATCACCGATATCAGCGCGCGCAAGCAGTCTGAGCGCGAGCGCGACGAGGCGCTCAGTAATCTCCAGACGATCATGGAGACCGTCCCTGACGTGATTTTTGCGTTGGACCTCGAGGCGCGGGTGTCCAAATGGAACCGGCGATTGGAAACGGTGACGGGCTATACGCGGGAGGAATTGCAGGGGAAGCCGGCTCTTGAAATGGTTCCCTCCGATGAAGCGGAGAAAACCGCCGCCGCCATTCAGGAAGCCTACGTGAAGGGCTACGCGCAACTGGAAGGCCATCTGCAGGCGAAGGATGGCCGGACCATGCTTTACCATTGGAGCGGCGCTCCGTATCGGGATGTGCAGGGGCGGGTCATCGGGGTCACGGGTGTGGGGCGAGACATCACCGAGCGCAAGAAGGTCGAGCAGATGCTGGCCTCGGAAACACGCGTGTTGGAGATGATGGGATCGGATGCGCCGTTGTCGGCGGTGCTGGCAGAAATTTGCCTTATGATGGAGGGCCTGTTCAGCGGCGTGCTCTGCTCCGTCCTGTTGCTGGAGGACGATGACGCCCATTTGCGCTATGGCGCCGGTCCCAGTCTCCCCGAGTCCTATGTCCAGGCGTTGGATGGGATGGCCATCGGTCCTGCATGCGGGTCGTGCGGCACGGCCGCATTCACCGGTCAACAGGTGGTGGTGAAGGATATTGCCAGTCATCCGTTCTGGGCGGACTTTCGCGACCTCGCGCTGGCGCACGGTCTTCGGGCCTGTTGGTCGACCCCGATCATCTCGGCGGCCGGCAAACTCCTGGGCACCTTCGCCATCTACAACCAGACCCCCGCCCAGTGGACCGAAGAAGCGCCTATGGTTGCGCGCGCATCGTATCTGGCTTGCCTCGCCATCGAACGGAAGCGGACGGAGCATGCGCTGCGCCTCACCCGGTTTTCCATTCAGCAGGCGGTGGACGCGGTCTTTCTGGTCAATGCCGAGGCGCGTATTCTGGATGTCAACGAGGCGGCATGCGCCATGCTGGGCTATACCCGCGAGGAGCTCTTGTCCAGGACGGTGCATGACATCGATTCGAGTTTTCCCCGTGAGACCTGGCGGACGCATTGGGAGAATGTGAGACTGAGAAAGTCCTTCTCGTTTGAATCCCGGCATCAGAAAAAAGATGGAGCCGTGATTCAGATCGACACGACCATCAATTTTCTGGTTCACGAAGGCCGGGAATATTATTGCGCGTTCATGCGGGATATCACCGATCGGAAGCGGGCAGAGACGCAGTTGCATTTGACGCAATTCGCCATTGAACGGGCGGGTGACATGGTGTTCTGGGTGGACGAGGCGGCGCGCGTGTTGTTCGTGAATGCGGCCGCGTGCGAACGGATGGGCTATACCAAGGACGAATTGCTTCGAATGGCCGTGCCGGATTTCGATCCCAATTATCAGATGGAGGCATGGGCCCGCCACTGGCAGGAGCTTCGGGTGACCGGTCGTCAGCGCGTGGAAACGCAGCACCGGTCCAAATCGGGAGAGATCTATCCCGTAGAGGTCGTGGCCAATTTCGTGGTCTTCGAAGGGCGGGAGTATAACTTCGCCACGGTTCGGGATATGTCGGAGCGAAAGCGCACGGAGCTGCTCCTCCGATTCAGCGAGGAGCGGTTTCGTCTCGTGGCTCAGGCGACTAATGATGTGTTATGGGACTGGGATCTCACGACGAACGACCATTGGTGGAGTCCCAATGCCGGCGAAAAGTTCGGGTACGAACCTCAGCATGAACCAAGTATTGACGCCTGGACGAGGCGGTTACATCCCGAAGACAAGGCCTCCATTCTGGAAATGGTGCAGCAGGCCATCCGGTCGGATGTGCGGACCCTCGCCGCAGAGTACCGCTTTCTGCTGCGCGACGGCACATACGGTCATTTCCTGGACCGGGCCCACATCGTGAGGGACGAGGGGGGAACGGCCATACGAATGATCGGGGCGATGATCGATGTCACGGGTCCCAAGCGCGCCTACGCCTCGCTCGAAGAAGCCTACCGGCGGTTTCAGGCCATGTCGCAGGAATTGCAAATGGTTGAATCCAACGAGCGCCGCCGGCTGTCGCGTGAGTTGCATGACGAATTGGGTCAATTGCTGACGTCGCTCAAATTCGATTTGGCATCCGTCAAGCGCAGCGTGGCCGCGCGTCCGAAAGCATTGGGGCCTCGAAGTCAGGAGCGGTTGGCCCGCGCCCTGGAGACGACAGATCTGCTGTTTGTCAGCCTTCGTCAGATCGTGCGAGCCCTCCGGCCTCCTGTCCTGGAAGAGTTAGGGTTGAAAGCCGGGTTGGAGTCCTTGATCGCGGATGTGCAGGCGCGAACCGGGCTGTGCTGCTCGCTGGTGTTCGAGCAAGGGGATCGCCGACCGTCGCGATTCCCCACGCTGGAAACCGCGTTCTATCGCATCGTTCAGGAATTGCTGACTAATGTGATCCGTCATGCGCGCGCCACGAACGTCGCCATCGCCATGACGAGTGACCAGCAGGCGTGGCGGATGACGGTGAAGGATGACGGCATCGGTTTCGATGTGGCGGGTCTGGCTCCGACCGGAGGATTCGGTTTGCGGGGCATACGGGAGCGGGTCGAGATACTCGGCGGACAGGTTGAAATCTTCTCCAGCCCCGGGACAGGAACCTGCGTGCAGGTGGTGATTCCGGTCAGTTCGCCACCGGAGCCTGCGCGTGGAACAGGCCAAGGAGCGACGGTGTCGCGCCGACCACGGAGGAAAGCGGTTCATGAGTAAATGTCGCTGCCTGATTGCCGATGATCATCCAGTCGTGCGCAGGGGGGTGCGTGACCTGCTGGAGGATGAGCAGGTCTGTTCGGAAATTCTGGAGGCCGAGACCGGGGAGAAGGCACTGGAAGCCTTGCGTCGCGAGCCCTGGGACCTGATGATTCTCGACATTGCCCTGCCCGACAAGCACGGTCTGGATGTGTTGAAGGAGGCCAAGTTGTTGCAGCCCCGGTTGTCCGTGCTGATGTTGAGCCTCTATCCAGAGAAAGAATTCGCCATGCGGGCGATCAGGGCCGGAGCCGCCGGCTATCTCACCAAGCAGAGCGCGCCGTCAGAGTTGCTGGCGGCGGTGAACCGCATCTTGCAAGGCGGCCGATATATTACCGCGGCCCTGGCCGAGCAACTGGCGCACGCCTTTGAGACCGGTACGGAAGGGGATCTTCACGCGCGGCTCTCGGATCGTGAACTGCAAGTCCTTCGGTTGCTGGGACAGGGCAAATCGGTATCGGTGATCGCGGAAGAACTTTGCCTCAGCGTGAAAACCATTAGTACCTACCGTGCGAGGATCCTGGAAAAGCTTTCCTGCGAAAGCACCGGAGAGCTGATCCGATATGCCATCGAAGCGCGCTTGATTGATTAGTCCTGTTCTCTCCCCGTTCGGAGCCTTGAAGTCTTCCCTGACTTCGCGTCAGCCGAATACTGACGTGTAAATCCACCTCCTGCCTATATTCCTACAACCCTAATCTGGCGAAACTGGTAGCGCTGATGAAGCGCCGGTTTTGTCACGATGGGGGATGCATGCAGCTGCCTTGCTATCGCATTGTGTTAGTCGATGATAGTTGGATGGTGCGCCTGGGGATTCGGGAGCAATTCATCAGGGCGGCAGAATTTTGCGTTGTGGGAGAAGCGGTGTCGGCCGCCGAAGGGATTGAGTTGGTGGACCAGGTGCAACCCGACCTGGTGTTGTTGGACAGCCGGTTGCCCGACCGGTCCGGCGTGGAGGCCTGCCGCCTGATGGTCGCCCGCGAGCCTGCGCGGCGAGTGCTCCTCCTCGGTATTCAGGATGACCCGGCCGTCGTCCAGGAGGCGATTGTCGCAGGGGCGCAGGGATACCTGCTCAAGGATGCCCCGGTGGACATGTGGCTGGATGCGATTCGCAGAGTAGCGAGTGGTCATTCGTTTCTCCCGCCCCAGTTGATCGGCAGGGTGCTCAAGGAAGTGCAGGACATGGCGAACGGCTTCTCATCGAGGTCTTTAGCCGCCCTTTCGCCCCAGGAATACCGGTTGTTGCCCCTGGTGGCTGAAGGCAAGACGAACAAGGAAATCGCCTCCGCCCTCGCCCTCTCCGATAAAACCGTGAAAAACTACCTGGCTAATATTTTCTCCAAACTGGGGATCACCAGACGGACGCAGGCGGCGACGCTCTATGCCAGGGCTCTGCCGGGTCGGTCCATCCCGTCAGGCCACTGTGTATGACGGCAAGGAGGGCCGCCTAATGCCGCTGATTTTGATCGCGGATGACAACCAGCAAATTCGCGGGTGGCTGCGGGCTGTCCTGGAGGCGGAAGGACATCGTGTGATCGAAGCCGAGGATGGCCGGGAGGCGATGGCGACCATCGAGCGTGAGGTCCCGGATTTGCTGATCCTGGACATGTATTTGCCGGTGCAGGATGGTCTGGAAACGATCCTGATGCTGCACAATGCGCAGACGCCCGTAAAAATTCTGGCTATTTCGGGTCAGCCGCTACAGGGATGCGATATCCTCAAAATTGCGACAGCGTTCGGCGCGCACGGGGTGTTGGAGAAACCCTTCAGCCGCGAGCTGTTGCTTCAACAAGTGCTTCTCCTGCTCTCACCGGCGCAACAGCCTTCTGCCTGAGGCAACGGATCCTGTCGCCTTCCCGGCCCTATAGCAGCTCCCGGATCATCTGAAAACGCATCGGGTCCGAGCGATCTCGCGTAAAGCCTAACTGCTCGTAAAACCGCAACCATCCGACATTGCGAATGGATGTGCCGGCCCAGGCCGCATTGTCCGGGCCTAAATCGACGATCAGATTGTGGCCATGATAGGCCTCCATCAGTTCGTCAATAGCCTTGCCGAACAGGTGATGCCCCAGTCCCAATCCCCGGTAGGCCGGACGAACCCAGCCATATAAGGCGAGCCGGTGTCCGGTCACGGACAGCCTGGTCACGGCGACGACCGCCAGAATTTCACCGGAGCCGACCGGTCCTGCCTGGGATTCGATGGCCGGCAGGCGCATCTGCCAGGCCGCGAGTCGCGGTGGCGAGCCGCCGGTGACTTCCTCCAGCGGCAACGGCCGCTGCAGTGCGTGTAAGAACGTCTCCGCATAGTCAGGCACAGACGCCCATTCGATCAACAACTCACGGAACAATGAGGAGAGGTCACGGGTCGGTTCCAATGGTTGCAGCGCCGCGACCTGGTCGATCGAGAGCGTGAAATGTTGGCCGGCAAACCGGACGAATGGCTGGCTGTACATGCTACACACGGTCGGCCAGAACATCCGGAACGTGGCCGAGGAGGTCCAGCGCCGGAACAGGTTCATCCATCCTCGATTGAGCGCATGGCTGTGGAATTCTTCCAGCTTGACCGCGAGATAGACCTGCTCCATGAGTTGGATTTGCAGGTTGCAGGTGTGCAGCGCGGCGCGGGGATTGAGGGCGATGCTGCCGGGATCGAGGCCGAAGACGGAACAGAGTTCCGGATAGATCTCCACGTCGTAGCGCAGCAGGTCCGGGTCGTCCCGCAGGAGCCGCTCAAGATCTTTCAGGTCGTCCGTTTCGCCGAGGAAAGACTCCTGCATCCCCGGCGGGGTGGTGACCCAATGCGAGCGCAAGGCGTGACAAAGGCGTGAAAAGTCCTGCTCGGTGCGATGCAGCGCCGGACGCAGAACCTCCTGGGCCACATGTTCACCCAGGCGGCGATAGGATTCGAATTGGGCTTCGTCGAAGAATTGATCGGAGGTCGGTTCGTGGGGAAAGGCGGAGTGGCGGGCCGCATAGTCTTGCACGTCCGACGGCTCGTTGCCGGTCAGCGACGGTTTCAGGTAGAGCAGTGTGCCGGCGGTGGCGTTGTCATCGACCTTGTCGTAACGGATCGTGCCGATGGCGTGGTGGCGACTGCTCGTGCGGGCGCCCTCCGCCCGCTTGATCTGGTCAAGATTCAGTTCGATGTCAATGCCGAGGTCGATCCGGATCTTACGGATGGCATTGCCGAGATCCTCGAAGGTCAGACGGGGATCGCACCCGGCGTCCACCACGAGAATGCAATGGCAGCGGCGCAGGACCATTTCATACAAGCCCAGATTCTCGAAGTGCCCGCCGTCCGAGAGATAGACATAGGGGTGGCAGGCGTCGGTGAGGCCGAAGGTTTCGGCCAGGAGCGGTTGTATGGAAATGGAGGGCGACGCTCGTCGATAGGTGTCGGCGCCGGCTGGCCCCGGATTGCCCAGCCACCAGCCCAGACGAATGTTGAAGAGCGCTAATAAGAACGTGACAGCGGATGAGGAATGGTATCCCATATTGGGACTGGCGGCGGCGCCCGAGATGGCCAGGGCCGTGCCCAGCGAGAGGCCTTGGTCCAGATAACGATTGGCGCCATATTCCTCGGAGCGGCGGTAGCCTAGATTCCAGCTGCCGCTGTGGAGGGCGCTGATGGTGAAGGATTGGGCCTTGCGCTGTTGCCAGGCCAGGTTATCCCCTTTCACCAGGTTCAGCGCGATATTGATGAGATGCAACGGGCGAGGCGCTTGACGGTGCAGCCGGTTCACAAACAGCATGGTGAACCAGGTGGCGGCCTGTCGGCCTTCGGCGGTATCCGGCTGCTGCAGCGCAGCCACCTTCGTGCGGCAGGCAGGCCCCACGCGCAAGTCGTCGGCAACCAGATCGAGTGTGTTGCGAGCCACGGCATCGGACAATTCCTGCGACAGCCGCGCGATGAGCGCATCCAATTCGGCCGGTGAGGACGTGGGGCGCGCATGAAACGCGTCGAGTAGTGCGCGGGTTTCGGGGGCGAATGCGTTATCGAACATCCAGCGCGCCAGACGCACGTCGTCAAATCGCACATCGCCCATCGCCGGGTTGTCCAGATTGTCGAATCCCGTGAAAGGGTTGAAGCTCCGTTCCCGTTCGGTCCGCCGGCGGGACGCTCCGAGATAGGCACGAATGAGCCGGTTGCGGTACATCGCGTGCAGAGAAAACCGGTTGATGTTGATCAGTCCGGACATCAGTAATCCCAACAGCGCCACCGTGACCGTGAACCGGAACAAGATCCAGAGCGGGGTGCGTTGGAGTACCTGTTCGTGGCCCCACGGGTCCGGCCAGCCTGTGCCCTCAAGCGCCTTGGGGTCGCCGGTGGAATTGCTGAGATGCAACCCGTACTGGTGGGCGAGAAGGTCCAATTGCCAACTGGCGCCCAGAGAAAGCGCAATGCAGACGCAGAGCATGAACACCGGCGCGGCGGCTTTGACGGCCAGGTCCGAGATGATGTTCATCTGCGATCGTTCTTCCTGCTCTTGCGCGGTGGTTCTGGAGCTGAAGCCGAGCACTAGCGTCAGCAGCCCGGAGAGGCCGCCGACCGAGGCGGCGACTTTTGGCGTCATCCAGTGGATCAGGCCGGGCCCGAAGATGACGATCGCGCAGAGTCCCGACCATATGACCATCACAATCAGCACCCAGGAGCCGGTGCGTCCCCACCACTCGCGGTCCTGTTCTTCGGTGAAGCGGCTGGCGAGGCCGATAAAGATGGTCGCGGTGAGCAAAAATATCGTCAGGACGCCGGGAACGGCGAGCGTGGCGAACCATTCCGTATGAGCGGCGACGCTCAACTGGTCGGCGGTTTTGATGATTGCCGCCCGGAGCAGCCATCCGCCCAGCGCGCCGGTGGCCGCCACGGCGAGGGTTTCCCAGAAGAGCCACCGGGTGAACGGCTTGAATCGCTTGAGGGCGACGGCGGAAAAAAGCCAACTGCCGGTATGAATCAAGGCGCCGCCGAGCACGGCATGACTCAAGGTGAAGTGATCGGGGCGGCCGCCGCCGTTGCGAAACCAAGCCCATGCGGTGGTGAGGCACATGACCGAGAGAATCAACGGGCACAGGCAGGCGATCAGAAACCAGCGCTGGCTTTCCAGTGTGTGCCACCAGGTGTCGCGACGGTACTCACGGAGCGTGGGGCGGCAGAGGTGCAAGTAGATCAACGCGATGACCGCGAGGCCGATCCCGAGGACCAGGAGCGAGGAGGCGGTCACAAGCGGCGGGGCTGCCCCGTTGGGATTGATCTGGGCGAGAGTGATGATCCAGCGCGGTGCGAGTAGCGGCATCAGGAGCAACGGGAGCAGGACCAACCACGTCAGATGCAGATTGCGCAAATAGATGCCGAGTAACGTCCAGGAGTCGGCGGAGAAGAATCCCAAGTGCGGACTGAGGTAGTTGCTGTAGTTCCGGAGCCAGCGGACCGGCAGCGAAGCCTCATCCGCGCCGGCTTTCGGCGTCCTGTTCAGATCCTCGATGACGCCTGCCAGGCCGCGAGGGTGGCGATGAACCCAGGCTGTGAGCCAGCTGCCGATATACCCGCCGCCGGAGACCGTGGACAGGTAGTCGAACTTGTCCAACAGCTGCAGGCGCGCCAGGGATTGCAGAACTCCCAGTCCGAAGGTCGCGCTTCGTATGCCTCCCCCGGACAGACAGAGGCCTGCGCGTTTTGGATGGCAGGCGTGAATATGGCGGGTGAGTGCGTCGAGATACTGCTTGTCCGATGCTTCTGACGGAGCTGCCCGTTCGAGCACCTTCAGGGGATGATCGTCAGCAAAGGGGCCGTGTAGCAGTTCTGTTTCCTCTCCCAGAATTCTGGCGAGTGTCAGGCAGGTATCTTTCTGAGGAGCGGGATTGGTCATCAGGACTCCCTGTGGAGGATCATGGCAGTGAGAGATTATCGGCCGCCCTATGGCGGGTCCGGCGCTCTCAGGCGAAGAAAAGGCAAGGCACATGCCCCGGTGGAGAAGGTGCGGCGATCATGAGAGGGCGACGATGTAGCGCCGTTAATGGTCGGGCCGGGGAGAGGGAGGTGAACGACGGCCTCTGGCGGAACGGGTGAGCGATTATCGGAATAGATACAACTCGTATCTCAATCGATACGCCGGCGCGGGATCGACCCGTGTCTTTTTTCCGGGGCGCCGTCAGTGTTTCCGGTCCCGCTGCATCAGCTTGTCCGTATAGGCGAGAAAGATGGCTGAGCCCAGGAACGTGAGGTGAATGAAAATTTTCCACTTGATGTGTTCAGGATTCTCGTTGGTGACGTCCACAAAGGCCTTCAGGAGGTGAATGCTGGAGATCCCGACCAGTGAGGCGGCGAGTTTGATCTTGATGGTGCCGGGGTCCACATGGGTAAGCCATTCCGGGCGGTCCGGATGCGTGTCGAGATCCAGTTTACTGACGAAGGTGGCGTAGCCGCCGATGATGACCATGGTCAAGAGGTTGGCGACCATGGTGACGTCGATCAAAGACAAGACACCCAGCATGAACAGCGTTTCGGTCTCCTCACGGAAATGGACGACCATATGCCAGAGTTCAAGCAGAAACTTGGCGGCATAGAGTAGTTCGGCGACGATAAGCCCGCCATAGAGCGGCGCCTGAATCCAGCGGCTGCCGAAGATCAGGCTTTCGAAAAGCTGCTCGACGCGATGGACCGAAGTAGGCGGCGGGGGCGAAGTATGGGATGGAGACGGATGACTCACGCGTGTACGTACCCTCCTGTTCGAGGGCGTATCCTAGTGGGCGCGCCGGCTTCTGTCAATCGCGGGAGAGGGAGAGGTGAGGCGATGGGTGTGTGACGGCGGGTGAGCGGCCGGAGCGCAATGTCCAGAGCAAAAAGGCGGATCAGGCTGCCGGCGATTCAGGCGCTGGCGCCTGGTCATCCTCCGACTCCACCCGCGGGACCCATCGTGCGAGGATCTTCTTCAGCTCCGAAGTGATAATCGGTTTACTGATAAAGTCGTCCATCCCGGCCGTGAGACAGGATTCGCGATCACCTTCCATCGCGTTCGCCGTCATGGCAATGACGGGGAGATGTTCGCCCGGCTTTTCCTGGGATCGAATCAACCGGGTGGTCTCGAATCCGTCGAGTTCCGGCATCTGACAGTCCATGAACACCAGGGGGTACTGATGCCGGCAGACGGCGGCGAGCGCTTCCATGCCGTTTCCGGCGATATCCACGCGGCAGCCTAACTTTTCCAGCATCTTGGCGGCGACTTTCTGGTTGACCGGGTTATCGTCCACCACCAGTACCTGTGGCGCCGAACGGGCGACGGTTTCCTCGATGGTATGGCGCGTAATCAACGGGGCGGGTTTCTGGTCGGCATCATCCCGTCCGAAGATCAGGCGAATACAATCAGCCAGGTGGCGTTCGCGAATCGGTTTCGTCAGGTAGGCCGCGGCCCCGGCCTCTTTGGCGGCCAGGCTATCGCCCCGTTGCCCAGACGCGGTGAGCATGATCAGGTGCGTGTTACGAATCGCGGGATCTTCTTTGATCAAGCGGCAGAGTTCGAGGCCGGTCATGTCCGGCAGATACATATCGATAATGGCGAGGTCGAACGGCGTTCCCTCCGCCGCCGCTCTCCTGAGGAGGGCCAGCGCCGACGGGCCGTCAACCGCGCTTTCATGACGCATCTTCCAGGCCGACACATGGTATTGGAGCAGGCTCCGGTTGGTCGCGTTATCATCGACCAGACAGACCCGCAGGCCGGCGAGACTCTTGACCGACGGGGACGGCGGAAGCGCCGGGGCGGCGTCCGTGTGTGTGCCGAACCGGATGGTAAACCAGATGCAGGTGCCCTGTCCGGCGATCGACTGCAGTCCGATCTGCCCTCCCATCAACTCCACCAATCGCTTGCAAATCGTGAGGCCCAGACCAGTTCCCCCGTACTTTCTGGCCGTTGAGCTGTCGGCTTGCGTGAACGATTGGAACATTTTGGCTTGCGCCTCGGGGCTGAGGCCGATTCCGGTATCGATCACCTCGAAGCGAAGGGCGACGGATCCCGGATCCTCGTCTGTCTGCGAGACCTGAATCAGGACTTCCCCGTGTTCGGTAAATTTGATCGCATTGCCGACCAGGTTGGTAAGAATTTGACGGATGCGTCCGGGATCGCCGATGAGCGTGCGGGGGGTTTGCGCGTCAATCAACCCGACCAGTTCGAGCTGCCGTCCTTGGGCGGTCGGAGCCAGGATGTCCAGTGTATCCTCGATCGTCAGCCGGAGGTCGAACGGAATGTGCTCGATGGTGAATTTTCCGGCCTCGATTTTCGAAAAGTCCAGAATGTCATTGATGATGCGCAGCAGGGATTCGCCGGAATCCCTGAGCATCTGCAAATAATCCCGCTGCTCCGGCGTCAGGCTCGTGTCGAGCAACAGGGTCGTCATGCCCAGGACCCCGTTCATCGGAGTCCGGATTTCATGACTCATGGTCGCCAGGAAATCCGTCTTGGCCTGGCCTGCCCGGACCGCCTGGTCGCGCGCCTCGGATAACTCCCAGTTTTTCCATTCGAGATCCTGCGCCGCCTTGGCCAAGTCACGTTCCGTCTTTTTTCGAGGCGAAATGTCGACGATGGAGGCAAGGGCGAGTTGCCCCTTGGGCGTGTCGATCGGATTGAGGCCGAGTTCGACCGGGAACTCGGTCCCGTCTTTATGTAACCCGAAGAGCTCCCGTCCCACCCCCATGGCACGTGACGCGGGGGCCGAAAAATAGCCCGTGCGATGCCGGGGGTGGTTGAGGCGAAACCGTTGCGGTATCAAGAGTTCGACCGGTTGGCCGAGCAATTCCTCCCGGCTGTACCCGAACATGGCTTCGACCTGCTTATTGACCATCGTGATGGTGCCCTGCGGATCAATCATCAGCATGCCGTTCGGCGCGGATTCGACCACCTGCCGGAACTGCATTTCGGCCTGCACGCGGGAGGAGATGTCGCGGACGATGCCGGTGAATTTTTTCGACCCATCGACCAGCATTTCACTGACGGCCAGTTCGAGCGGGAACGAGGTGCCATCGCTTCGTCGTCCCAGCACCTCCCGTCCGATGCCGATGACTTTCTTCAGGCCGGACGCCAGATAGTTGCGCAGGTATTGGTCATGCTCCGAATGGTAGGGGTCGGGCATGAGCAGGTTGACATTGTGGCCGATCAACTGCTCCGGGGCGTAGCCGAATATTTTGGTGACGGCGGGATTGACGGACTCGATGATCCCCCGCTCATTGATGACGACGATTCCGTCCACCGCCGTGTCCACGATCGCCCGCAGCCGGACTTCGCTGCGATGCATGGCGGCCTCCGCCTGCTTGAGGTCGGACACATTGATATGCATGACGACCGCGCCGTAACGCCCGTGCCCTTGCATGGGGGTGACGATGACGCGGAACCAGCGCCGGAGGAAGGGGCTGGAGCTTTCGTATTCATAGGAGAATGCGCGAATGGTGCCGTCCAGAATATGCCGGATCCCTTCCGCGACGTGCATCGCATCGGGATGGGTTCCGGCGCTGTCGCACACATGAAGGTAATTTAAACCGACCCCGCATGCGTCTGCGGCGAGCCCGTTGGCGGCCCCGAACCGCTCCCAGGCTTCATTCACGGCGAGAATTGTCCCGTCGGCCCCCAACACGGCGATATTAGCCGGCAGGACGTGCAGGATGCGGGGGTCCAGCGCCGGTTCTTGCCGATGTTTGAGACGAAGAGGATGGACGGACATGATGCACGTCCTTTTACCCGGTGGTGCCGGTCTTCTTTGCCTGATTCCCGAGCCACGTATCCAGCACGGTCTGGAGGTCTTTCGGCCGGACCGGTTTGGAGACATAGTCGTCCATTCCCGCTTCAAGACAGCGTTCGCGGTCTCCCTGCATGGCATTGGCAGTCATGGCCACGATGGGTGTATGAGCGGATGGGCCATCCATTTTGCGGATCAGCGCGGTCGCTTCGAATCCATCGACTTCGGGCATTTGGCAATCCATAAAAATCAGCGGGTAGCGCATGCGTTCGTGGGCAGCCACGGCCTCCTGGCCGTTACTGGCGACATCGACGCGATAGCCGAGCTTCTCCAGCATCTTGCAGGCTACTTTCTGGTTCACCGGATTGTCCTCCGCCAGGAGCAGGTGGGTCGTGGCAGCCACCGGGGCTTGGTTGAGGGGATGGCGGGCCATCAACGGCGGTGCACCGGCGGAGGCTGCGCCGGAATCGGCGTCTGTCTGAATCGTCTCCAACAATTGGCAGAGACATTCGAGCAACTGTGTGTGCCGGAGCGGTTTTGTGAGATAGGCGTCGATACCGAGTGTGCGCGCAGCGCTTCCGTCTCCTCGCCGGCCCATGGTGGTCAGAATCACGACACGCATGGCGCTGGTGAGGGGGTTTTGTTTCAGCAACGCGGCCGTTTCGAACCCGTCCTTGTCAGGCAGGTGCCACTCGATCAAGGCGAGGTCGAAGGGCTTCTGCATGGCTGCGGCCGCCTCCGCCAGATTCACCGCTTCCCCGGCGGTCCCGGCGCTACTGCACGGCAGGCCTTTGGCTGCCAGGTCTTGCTGCAGGATTTGCCGGATCCGGGTGTTCGGATTCACGAGCAGAATGCGCCGTCCACTGATGCGATTCCATGAGAGGACGGAAGGCGAAGGACTGAGCGCCGCTTCCGGAAGTTTGGCGGTAAACCAGAAGGTGCTCCCTTCCCCGGGCCGGCTCTTGATGCCGATCCGACCCTGCATTTGCTGGACGAGACGCTGGCAGATGGCGAGGCCGAGACCGGTTCCTCCGAAGCGGCGGGTGGTTGAACTGTCGGCTTGGACGAACGCCTGGAACAATTTTTTCTGCGCCTCATCCGAGATGCCGATGCCTGTATCGGTCACGGCAAATCGCAGGTGGTCGGGGCCTTCCCCCGGCTCACGACTGACGTGGATAACGATCTCGCCCGTCGACGTGAATTTGACGGCATTGCCGACGAGGTTGACCAGAATTTGGCGCAGTCGGCCCGGATCGCCCAGCACGCCGGCGGGAACGGCGGCATCGACCAGGGCAATTAATTCGAGGCCTTTGCTCTGCGTTTGTTCAGCCATGAGCTCGATCGCATCTTCGACGGCCATTCGAAGATCAAAGGCCACCTCTTCAAAGTGGAGTTTGCCGGCCTCGATCTTGGAGAAGTCGAGAATATCGTTGACGATCGTCAACAGCGCGTCGCTGGAGCGGCGGACGGTATCGGCAAGGTCATGCTGTTCCTCCGTGAGCGCGGTATCCAGCAAGAGCCCGGACATGCCGATGATCGCATTCATCGGTGTCCTGATTTCATGGCTCATGGTCGCGAGAAAATCGGCTTTGATCTTGACGGCTTCCAGCGCGGCATCTCTCGCCTGGGCGAGCTCGGCGTTTTTTCGCTCCAATTCCTGGGCGGCCTGGGTGAGCGCCGCCTCCGCCTCTTTTCGTTCGGTGATGTCTTTTCCGATGGCCAGGAATCCGGTCAGGACGCCCTCGTTGTTTTTGAGGGCCGTAATGGTCACCAGAATGGTCAGGCGGCGGGCATCTTTTCGCGTATAGATCCATTCACGCTCGTCAAATCCGCCCAGCCGAGCCTGCCGGGTCAACACCTCCAATCCACGGAGGAGCGCGGCATCGCCATCGCGTAGGTCCCTGGCATTGCTGTCGATTGCTTCCGGCACGTGCAGCACGGTGAGGAGCTGTTGCCCGATCATCTCCTCGGCGGTGTACCCCAGCATTTCTTCCGCGCCGGAGTTGAACGTGGTAATTGTCCCGTTGATATTCGTCGCAATGATCGACACTTTGGTCGCGCTGGAGAGAATCGCCTCCAGTTGCAGATTGATCGCGAGCAAAGCCCGTTCGAGCTCCTTGCGGGCGCGGACGTCAGTGAGGATGACCTGGATCGCCGGCTTGTCTTCGAACCGGATCGCAGAGGCGGCCATCTCTACCTCAATGGGGGAACCGTCGAGCCCCACGAAGCGTTCCTCGGTCGAGGGCATCGCGCAGTTCAACGATCGTATGCGGGAGATTCGTTCTTGCGCAGCCGCCTGTGAGTCCGGATGGATGAAATCCATCACCGGTTTTCCGAGGAGCTGCGAGGGGGCGATGGCGCCGAACAGTTTCATGCAGGCCTGGTTGGCAAACGCAATCTTCTCGTCGCAGTTGACGAAGATGGCATGGGGGGACAGTTCCACCAACGAACGGTGCCGTAGTTCACTGGCGCGCAGTTGCGCCTCCAAACGTTTGGCTTCGGTGATGTCCTGAGCGATTCCCGCTATGCGATAGGTCTTCCCATCGGCATCCTTGATGGTAAAGCTGCGATCTCTGATCCAGCGCGTCTTCCCTGTCGTCGTGATGATCCGATATTCCTCGTCATAGGGCAGGTACGCTTGGCAGGCGGCTGCGACGGAGACCCGTTTCTGGTCTTCCGGATGGATGTGATCGAGCCAGTAGAGAGGATTCGAATAGAGCATTTCCCTGGGACATTCCCAGATGGTCTCGAACGCCCGACTGACGTAGAGCACCTGACTCTTGTCCGGAGTGGTGAGCCAAAAGACCGCATCGATCGATTCGGCCAATTGGCGAAACCGCTCTTCACTCTCCCGGACGGCTTCCTCCATGCGTTTCCGCTCGGAGACATCACGAATCATGCCGGTATACTTCTTCGAGGCGCCGATGTGCATCTCACTGACCGCCAGATGCACGTCGAGCTGAGTCCCGTCTTTGCGCACAGCCGGAACATCGCGGCCGATTCCGATGATGGCCCGTTTCCCGGTGGCCAGGTAACGGGCAAGATAGTGATCGTGGCACTCGCGGTACGGCGAGGGCATGATCAGGGTAATATTCTGACCGATAAATTCGTGGGCTTCATACCCCAGCAGGTGCAGGACGGCCGCATTCGCGCTCTCGATTCGTCCCCGTTCATCGATGACGACAATGCCCTCGATGGCGCTTTCGAAGATTGAGCGCATGCGCGTCTCGCTCTCCCGCCACCTGGACTCGGCCTGTTTGTGCGCGGTGATGTCCTGCACCGTTCCGGTCATGGACAGGGGTGAGCCATCGGCATGGCGACGGACGATTCCACGGCAGTTGATGTGGCGCGCTTCGCCGGTCGGCCGGAGAATCCGGCAATCGACGTTATAGGGGAAGTCGTAGTTGAGCGTCGCGTCAACCGCCTGTTGGACGCGGGCTTTGTCATCCGGGTGCAGGGCTGAAAGGAATGTGTCATGGGTCGGGGTGGTTCGACCTGGATCCAGTCCGAAGATCCGGTGTTGCTCATCGGACCATTGTTCTTCGCCGGTGGCAATGTTCCATTCCCAGAAGCCGAGGTGGGCAAGCGACTGAGCCTCATCCAGCGCCTGTTGTTTCACCTGCAGATCCCGCTGGGCGCAAGCCTGGGCGGCTTCCAGTTCCTTCCGTGTGGAAATGTCGAGATGGATTCCGGCGGCTCGCACCGGGGCGCCGTTGGCATCGCGCTCGACCACACGTCCACTGTCGAAGACCCAACACCAGGTTCCGGACTTCGTCCGCAGGCGATGTTCACTGGAATAGTGGGGCGTTTCCCCTCGAAGATGGGCAGACACCCTCTGCCTCACAATGCCCAGGTCGTCCGGATGGACGAGTCGTTCCCACGTTCGAATGTGAGGTTCGATCTCGTCCAGATGGTAGCCGAGCATGGTCGCCCAGCGTTCGTTAAAGGTGACCTGCCCGGTGCCGATGAGCCAGTCCCAGGTGCCCGCTTCCGCGCCCTGGATGACAAGGTCCATCCGTTCTGCCTGGGAGGCTACTGTCTGTTCCTGAACGGCGAGAAGGCGTTCGAGTTCAGCGATGCGTGATTCCAAATGGCCGATGGGCGGCGATTCGTGTGGATTGCCGTCTGTCCTGGGCACGACGGGTTCGTGGGAATGAGGGGAGGTCCTCACCGCATAAGGGGTAAGGGCCGTCCGTGCGCAGAGCGCCAGAGGTTTGAATAACTGCGCGGTGCTCTCGGGAATGACATCCTGGCTGAACAGAATGATGGAGAAGAGCTGTCCATCGGGCAGCGGCGCGCCAAATCCCAGTACCGAACGGACGCCATATTTGAGGACGAACCCCTCTTGCGCCGGCACAGAGGGGCTTCCCGCTGCTTCAGGGACGTGAAAGACGTTGAAGGCGCGCTCCCGCGGGTCAATGAGTAGGCTGTGCTCCGGGCTTACGAGATGAGGCAACTCGATGCCCAACTGGTGGAACAACTGACTGAACATGGGGAGCCGATTCAGGTCATCAGGTGTGGCGAGGGGGATGACGCGGAAGCGGCTGGACAGGGCGGGGTCATTCCAGCCCGGGAACATGCCCGCGCTGGCCAATAAGGTCAGGCAGGTCATGGACGGGGCGCCCGGCGCCCCGCTCAGCTTCTGATCGGCCAGAGCCTTGAGATCCGGCGCGAGCAGGCCGTAAGGGGTGGTCTTAAACAGTCGGACCAGGACGCAGGCCGGCTCTCCGGTCTGGGGCAGGGTCAGGGACGTGTAGAGGTGGCGAACAAGGCGGTCGGCAACTTCATCGAAGGTCTTCGCGCCGGCGCCCAACCGGCGAAGCGCGGCTCCGCAGGCGGTCATGTCACGGAGCTGGAAGGATCGCAAATGGTGCATGCTACAGGAAATCCCGTGGAGGCGAGAGAGTCCGTCGGTACTCTCTCGGCGCTCGCGCGGAGGAACTTGAGCCTCGCACCACGTCCTGTCAGGCGAAGTTCCGGTCAGGGAATCGTTTTCAGGTAAAAGGCGGCGGCTTGGGATCTCCTGGTGAGGTGAAGTTTGGAATACACATTGGCCAAATAGTTTTTGACGGTTTTGTCGCTGAGTCCCAGTTCGGCGGCAATCTCCTTATTGGTTTTCCCCTGTGCGATGAGCGGAAGGAGCCGCCGTTCCTGCGGCGACAGCAGGTGCCGGCCCCGCTCGGGTTCTCGATCGGCGACTTTGCGGAGATAGGCGAAGGTATGGCGGGTCACACCCGGGTCCAGGTACGCCTGTCCGTTAGTGATGCTGCGCAGCGCATGCATCAGCGTCTCGGAACCGGCGTCTTGCAGCACATATCCATGGGCGCCGGTGGAGACGGCCGACAGAAGGATCGTGTCATTGAGCGTGTCGGCCAGAAACAGGAGCCGGGTTTCCGGAAGGTGTGCCAGGATTTCCCGGGCCGTCTCAATCCCGGCGCCCTCCTGCACTTGCAGATGCACGATAACGATGTCGGGTCGGTGGTGCAGCACGAGGGGAAGCGCGTCGCTGCGGGTTGAGGCCTCTCCGACCACGAGAAAATCCGGGACGGAATTCAGCAGGGTCCGCATGCCGACGCGGACCAATTCCTGCGGATTGATGATGAAGATACGCGTTGGGGTATACGATGGTTCGTTCATAGTCGACTCTCACCTAAATGTGGATGGATGCCGGGTAATTCCTGTCTATGCCTGCGCCCGTGAATGCGATTGCCCGAGACGACCGGGAAGAGACGCAGACGGTCGGTGTCCATCCTGTTGATCGTATCAGAGGACAGCGGCGGATGCGACACGGTGCGGCCCGGAGTGGAACGGATCGGGCCGCATGGACCGTCGCCCTTCCGATGCGTGCCGCCATGAGTCTGTGATCCCTCATAGCAGGACCCTATGACGCACGAGCTCATGATACTCCTGCCAAATGGTGCAGGCCATATCCCGGCGTCGCCGCCATCGGGTTGGTCATTGCGACCCTGGCGTCTATACGAGACAGAGCCAGCACAATGTTCTTGCCGCCGAATCCAAAACTATTGATCAGCGCGCGATCGATATGCGCGACCCGTCCTTCACCGGAGACATAGTCCAGATCGCAGGTGGGATCCGGAGTCGTCAGGTTCAGTGTCGGCGGAATGAATTGATGTTCCATTGCTTTTGCCGTCCCGATGAGTTGGAAGGCGCCGCTGGCGGCGAAGGCATGCCCCAATGCCGCTTTGAATGAGCTGACGGGAACGCGATACGCGTGGGTTCCCAAGACCTGCTTCACAGTGTGGGTTTCCAGCGCGTCCAATTCCATGGTGCCGAGACCGCACGCATTGACATAGTCGACTTCCTCGGGGAACCAGTGGGCGGTCGAGAGCGCCAGCCTGGCCGCTCGTTGCTGCTCCTGCCCCGTGGCGGCCGCCTTTACCATCGAATGGGCATCACACGTAAATCCCCACCCTTCGAGTTCGGCATACATGCGGGCGCCCCGCGCGCGGGCATGTTCGTAATCTTCCAGAATAAAGGAGCCGGCGCCTTCGCCTAGCACCATGCCGCACCGGTGCTTGTCAAAAGGCCGGGGGAGGTTTCTGATCGCGCCCCGTTCATCCGGCGCCAGCGCGCGTCCGGCGTTCATGGCCGCATAGACACTCGGGTGCAAGGGCGCTTCCGTTCCACCTGCTACGACCAACGAGGCCTGGCCGGATTTGATCCATTCGTAGGCGCGTCCGATCGCGTTCGCCGTAGACGAACAGCCGATGGAATAGGTCTCGCAAGGACCGTGCAGACCCAGGACGATGGCGACTTCCGATGAGATGGCATTGGGAAAGGTCATGCCCATGGTGAAGGGGTTGACCCGTTCATAGGCGGTGAGTTTGGCCGCGTCATGGAATTCAAATGCTTCTTTCATGCCGCCGATGGAGGTGCCGATGCTGATGCCGATCGCGCCGCGGTCTTCCTGTTCCAGATCGATGCCCGAATCGCGCGCGGCCATCATGGCGGAGGCTACGGCGAATTGGGTTGCCCGTCCCATGCGGCGGGCTTGCTTGCGATGCAGAAAATCTTCGGGATCGAAGTCACTCACCTCCGCCGCAAGACAAGCCTGGAACGGTGAGGTATCGAACGAGCGGATCGGTTTCACCGCGCTCGCGCCCTTGCTCAACAGATGCCAAAACAGGTCGACGGTACAACCCAGCGGGGAAATCACTCCCATTCCGGTGATGACGACTCGACGAGAGGTCTGTGCTGTCATGATGCCCTCCTCTGCTCTCAAGAGCGTGAGAATGTTTGTCGTCAACTGTTCGTCGTCAATGGGCATGCCAGGTATGCATGTGTTCACGATGCGCATCCGGCAAGGCGGAGTCGGGATAAAAGGTCGCGTAAAAGTCTTCGTCCAGATGATGGGTCTGACAAGCCACGATCGACTTGCAGGCGTCGGCGTGCGCCGGAAACCGGCCGTACGTCCCGAGCACATATTCGGTGAAGGCGATTGTCGCCTCGATGGCCCGTTCGGAGTGCTGCGGGACCTGCTGCGCCGACTTGGGGTGTACCCAGGGCTGTTCCTGCGGTTTCCTGAATGTGCCGTCAGGCCCGAACTTGCTGGCGATCAACCGGATCACAGCGTCCTTCATCGAGGGCACAAATGGCGGCGTGGGACCTTCCCACACCTGCGGAATGCCGACGGGATTTGCCCGCAGCGGCTTGCCCGGCGGGACGACGAAGTGGAATCCGAGTCCGGGATAGATGTGAGGTTCCATGCCCAGAAGATGCCGGCCGCTCCCCACACTCTGGATGCCGCCGCCGAGTCCCAGCGCCTGCTGCATGAGGGAGATATGTTCGCAGATAATCCCTTGTTCCTGGATGGCGGTCTCGCAAATCGCGGCGTCGAGCTCACGCAGGCTGAACATACGGCGGGCGTTCAGGTCGTCATGCAGGTGCCCGCCTGCGCTTTTTCGGAAGGCATCGAGGCCGCATCCGGCGTTGGCGTTGTCCGTATCGACGATGAAATAGCCGGTCTCCTCGCTGAACATTGTCAGCAGGAGGTTCAGATACAACAGCGCGATATTGGTCACGGGCATGAACAGAGTGGTGCCGGGCCGATTCGTATACCATTGGTTGAACGGGAGCATGAAGGGCGCTTCCCGGGGGATATCCAATCGAGACGATTGCAGTTGCACGACGTTCAGATCCCAGGGGTGATCGGGCCCCGCGGCGTCGGCGACGAAAAAGACCCCGTCGTCGTTGGTATAAAACAGCTGCGTCGTTTGCGCGGAGCAGGGGCTGGGGACTGTGCGGCTGTTGAAATTCATCAGCGCATTGCCTTGGCCCGCGCCAGCGCCTGGGCGTCCGACAAACTGCATGTCGCCGAGGTTGCGCCCGGACCGGCCGATCGCCGCATAGATGAGATACCGTTCCTCTTCCCGGCTGAGCGGGATCGGTTCATGCTGACTCGTGTATTGAAGCGGGCCGCCCGGCAGGGTCATGCCTCGGCCAAAGCGGCGCGTCTTTCGTTGTTGCAGGAGGTCGAGCAGAGTACAGGTGGCGTCCATTGCTGCAGGATGTGCGGCAAGCTGCTTCATAGGGCCTCTCCTTCCTGTTTTCCCGGGGCCCTTTGGCCCTGGCCAGTGATATGGATGGCAGGTGATACGTGGTGCTGACACGTCACGCCATATGCGACGTTGTATGGGCAGACTCTACGAGAGGTGAGGTCCGGCGTCACCTACCCATCGGGGTAGGCGAAGGCTCCGTCCCTCGTCGGTCAGTGAGTGACGGACTGGGCGGCGCGCGGGTGGACATGCATGATGCGAGTTAGGCCTGGTGGCCGGACCCGGAAGGGGGGCGATCGTCACTGGGCGGCGCGGATGGATTGCTGCGATGCTGCGCCTCTGTTTGCCAGTAGGCAATGGCACTCCACCGGTTTTCGACGCCGATCTTCTGGAAAATATTCTTGAGGTGAAATTTCACCGTGTTCAAACTGACCTTGAGAATGACGGAGATTTCCCAGTTGGTTTTGCCTGCCGCCACCCAGCGGAGAATTTCCTCTTCCCGTTTACTGAGAAGGAGGGCAGGCTTGGCAGGCTGATGGGGAGTCCAGGCCGATTTGCAACGCATGTAACTCAAATGAAAATGCGGAGTGAGAATATCGAGGAGGAGGCGCAATTTATCCGCCTGTTTGGCGTCAAAATTGCTGAAGGCAAAGTAGGAGCAGTTGCCATGGTCTCCGCGTACCCCTGCGGAGAGGCAGGTTTTGATCCCGAAATCGAGCTTGAGGGAGGTGATGTCTTTCGGCTCCTGGATCACCGGTTCATCGGCGCTGGAGGTCACGGTTTGGCCGGAAGTGAGCAGACGATGGACGGCGGGGTCCGCCGCGAGGCCCTGGCCCATGTAGAGCTGGCAGAATTCCCGGGGGTAGGTGGAATGCCCGAGAGAAGGATCGATTCCATGCAAAAGATCTACCGCGCCGCATCCTGAATACTCATACGGCACCACTTGTTGCACCGCCGATACCAGCTGCCACACACCGTCGTTCCGGTCGACGGAGCGCGCGTCATACATAATCTCGCCGAGCCGCTGGAATTCCTTTGTGGAAAACGCCGACTGACTCATGCCAATTCTTTCCGGTGAACGCGCTCTGTTGTCGCAGGGATGACAAGCAATCGGAAGCGTTCAGAAATTCGGGCCTGGTTCATATGTTAAGGCAGCTGTATTATTGGGGAACCCCTCATTGTACTGCGACCGGATGGGCCGTACCTAGGGTAACCTTCGCTTAGTATAGAGTGCCTAAGGTATGAACCGCAACGGGCAAGAGAGGAGCGTGTTGAGGCTGGTCAGAAATCGGGCGGGGAAAGAGGGCGCTATCGCTGGATTTTTAAGGTCGGTCCCAGTGTCAGCCACTTGGTTGGGCCAAGAGCGGCCATGTGCGGAAGGTGCGCCACATACCAGACCACGACATCCTGCTCCTGGACGCCTTGGTTGTCTTCGTCATATCCCAGTTGGCCGCGGGCGCCGAAGACCCAAGGAATATCCTCATTCGCTTTGGCCCGACGAATTGCGACATCGTGGTCGGCAAAGGCGTCCCGCTCGCCATCGTCCTTGAGCGGAGCGTATCCGTCGCCGGGAAGGAGCCACACGCCGTGACCCGTCGGCTGATCGCGCACGAACCAGGTTCGTCGGGTGGACGAATTTTTTACAGCATTCCGTTCATTTGTATATTTGGTCCAGCCGGGTCCCCAGCCGGTGTCCGCGCCTCCGTCGTCACGCACGAAGACTTGATCCATTCCGTTCCCGTTAATGTCGAAATCGAACCGCCAGTAAGGATGGTGTATGTGGTCAGTGTTACAGGACAAGCCGCGGCTCTGGACAACCGGGCGCAGCTCTCCGTCCTCCGAAAAATGCCAGGATTGATAAATGTGATATTCCCCGATGCGCGCATAAATGCCAAGTTCCAGCCACTGGATACCGTGGAGTGTCGCCTGTTCGGCGCACACCTTGTTGTCGCCGCAGTTGACGATCGGAACCAGATCCACCCATCGGAGACGATCCTGAAAGGGCCCGCAGCGGCCGCTGTCGGCGCGGGATCCAAACCAGGTAAAGGGATTCCACCAGACGCGTTCCTTTACATATTTCACCCGCAGAACCGGCATGCTGGCCTTGCCCAGAACCAGTTCACCATCGTAGGCGACGTTTCTGACGGCCAGTCCGGTATTGTCTTTGACCTCATAGTCGAAACTCCAGCGGCCCCAATCAATGTGTTCCGACGAAGACTCGGCAAAACCGGGATTCGGCGCAACCACTGCGCAGAACAGCAGGAGGGCACCCACAACACGCCTCATTGGCTCTCCTTTCCTGCCTTATCGAGGTGGCTCATCGCCGGCGTCCAGCACGCGGTCATCCGTGAGATCCACCTGGGCCCAATACTTCGGGTCACCACCCACTCCCGGCGAAAACGTAATCCATATCACGCGATGGCCATACCCCGGATCGTTTTTGAAAAACCCTCGATCCGGCTGCATCAAGAGCCCATGGCCTTGCAGATCGCGCACCTTACCGGACAGCCGGTGATCGGCCCGGGCCAGCTCGATCCCGCGTTGAACATCTTGCGGCCCTTCAGGAGGCAGATACCCTTCGTTGCGGGAAGCCTCCAGCACCCTCGCATCTTTCAGGCTCACCTCCACGGCGGCATTGTTGCTGTAACTGAAGTAGACGAGCCTCGCGATGCGTGCCTGCTGACGGCAGCAGCCGAATGCAATTTTTCGATTCGGTGGCATCAAGTCCGCATCAATAAACCCCCAGCGCGCGCCCAGCAGAGACATTACCCGGGAATCGGCCTCCGCCGCCTGCCGCAGCCCTGCAATCTCGGAGGCGGAAAGAGAGGCCGCGGGGTTAGGCAAGCGGGTCACGACGGTATCACTCGTGCTCCCGGCCATTTTGGGTTTGATGTGCCCGGGAGACTCGTCGGCCGTAAACTCCAGGACATGCTTGGCCGGGACCTGCGCGGGCAGCGGCTTCTTGGGAATGGCAGTCTCAGGATCCTCCGGTCCGAACGGGCCACGGGAGGTGGCATCCAGACTACAGCCGGCACCCAGGAGCAGAAGGAGCATGATGGCGGATGGCAACATGGCGGATCGTGCGTCCATAGGGGCTATACGAGGGCGAGTTTGCTCGCCACGCCCAGCGCCAGTCGGGAAATCTGAATCCCCGCTTTGATGACCGCCGCGCGTTTTTTTCGGGAAGCGGCGTCCAACACCGCGTTCTTCATCAGGTCTTTGTAGGTCTCGATTTCGTCGGCGCCGAAGGGAACGATCCTGGCGACGGTCTCGTTATTAAACGTGTTCGCCAATTGCAGATAGAGATTGGAGATCTCGGCTGCGTAGATGCCCCTTCGTAGAGGATCGTTTTTGTAGCGCTCGAATTTTTTCCTCAAGGCGGCGACCGCTTCAAGCAGCGCCGTTTGGCGGACTTTCGTCTCGTCGTCGCGTCCGACGCTGAATTCCACCGCGCCCAATTGATCCACCAGCACCTGGGCCTCATCCCGGGCATGGCCGACGCTGGTGGCGAGTTGTTCGATATCGTTGGTGGCGGATTCGGCGGTCTCCATCAATTGTTTGATCACGCTGTCGTTGTCCCGGAGGAAGGTAATCACCCCGTCGATGCTGCGGTTCATAGCGCCCTCCGTTACTGTCCGTCGTCTTTCTTCAGGCGATCCAGGAGTTCTACCAGATCGGCGGTGAATCTCTGTGCGCGATCCAACCCGCCGATGCGGAGGAGGCGCGCGCCGACGACTTCTTCCAGCGCGTCATTGACCGTCCGGGAATGGTTCAGGACACTCATGATCTGTTCGGACCGGCCGGGCGCCTGATCGAGGATCGCCGCGACGAATTCCGGATCGACCGAGGCCAGCGCCGATTGTCCGGCAAAGCGTTGCACCTGAGCATGGAGCGTGGCGGTCTGCTTCCAGGAATCGTTCAGTGCATTGGCCGTGTCGCGCAGAGCGCAGAAGTCTTCTTCAAATTGATCCCACACGGCCTTCTCCAACCCTTGCACATCCGCCAGGTAGATCAGGCTCGTCAGGTAGGCCGCCGCATACGCAGCGTCGCCTTTTTTGTTGGTCAGATTCCGGAAGGAAGCCAGGGCAAAGCGGTGTTTGGTTTCTTGGATGTGAAGAGACTTAAAGCTCTGATGCAGTTCGGCTCGCGCCTGCTCGAGAAATTTGATGCGCGCTTCGGTCTCTTTTTGGAACAGATCGATGTTGGTTTGTGCCGCATCGATCTTGGCGCCTTCCATCTGAATGAGATCACGGACCGAACGGCTGTGGATCGAATGGCAGCCGGTGGCCATGAGCAACAGCATGGCAAGGGACAGCCGCGTCATGCTTTGTCTGACCATGGAGGGCTCCTTCCGTGGCGCGGCGTGACGGCCGGTCATCGGCGCACCGCGCGCAGGGCATCGGCCAGCGATTGCGTGTCGCTTCGGCTCAGGGTGACGTCGATATCCAGGTATTGTTTGATCAGACCGTTGATCCTTCGAAGCGCTTCGACATTGTTCCGGTACCGGTCGAATGCCGTGAGGTCGACGGTTTGAGGCACCTGTGCGCCGCCGGCGACATGCTGTTCCACCCGCGCGATCAGGTCAGGCAATTGCTGGACGAGGTTGCTCATATCTCCTGCGCCGGCGGCAAACAGGGGTTGGCCGGTTGGTCCTTTCCGCTCAGGGAGAGACTTCAGTCGTATCGCATTGATCAAGGTCAGCACGTCGGGCCCGAGGGTTGCCGCATCATCTTCGGCCATGGCGGCGTCCGGCACGTCGGCCACGCGAGGATTGGTTGTCGCCCATTGCAGGGCCAAATCCAGCTTCAGGCGTGTTTGAACATAACGATACCACTGCAGATGGCGGGTAGTGATATGACTCACGAGCTCACGATATTGCTGCATGAGCTGCTCATTCTCCGCATAGGCATGGTCCTTGACCGCAAGGGCTTGTTTAACTTCCGGCGGTGTGGAGCAGGCGGCGAGCGAGGCGAGAACCAGCGCGCCGGCGATACGTAACATCCTCATCGGGATGCCTCCTGGTCAGCGTCGTCAATCGAAACATTCCTGGTGAAAGGCAATCTACGTACCCAGCATGAATTGCGAAGAGTCGCGCCAGAGTAGTCGTGAAATGACCGCTGTGCAAGGGGAAAATGAGGCTGTTTCAAACCGGCACCGCGTAGGCTGGTGTTCTCAACCGTACCCATTCAGATACGAGTGTATCGAACCTCATACAGGGTGAGGTGCGTCCGGGAAGCCAGAATGGACTTGCTCAAGAGTGCGCTAGGAAGGCATGAGGGTTTTGCGTAGGGCGACGACCGTGGCTGTATCGAGGCCGGCCGACTTGAGTTGTTCGTCAGTGGCCGAGGCGATCTGTGGAAGACTGCCGAATTGTTTCAGAAGGCGTGCACGGCGGATCTTGCCGATGCCGGGGATCTGGTCCAGTTCGGATGACAGCAGGGCCTTGCCCCGCAAATTCCGGTGATACGTGACGGCAAAGCGGTGGGCTTCGTCGCGGATTCGCTGAACCAGATGCGTGGCGGGTGAGGTCGGACGCAGCAGGATGGGATTCTTCCGGCCCGGCAGAAAGATACGTTCCTCTTTTTCACCCCGCGCTTTGGCCAGGCCCATGATCGGAATCTGCTCCTGGCCGACCTGCTTGAGCCCTTCGAGTGCCGCGCTCAACTGGCCCAAGCCGCCGTCGATCAGAATCAGATCGGGCCGAGCGAGATCCTCCGTGGCGCCGTAGCGCCGCATCACCGCTTCCTGCATGCTGGCAAAGTCGTTGGCCCCTTCCACCGTTTGAATGCGGAATTTGCGATAGTCGGATTTCTTCGCCTGTCCGTCTTCCCACACGACCAGGGAGGCGACCGATTGATTGCCCATGATATTCGAAATGTCGAATCCTTCGATGCGACGGGGCACGGTATCAAGACGAAGCAGGCGCTTGAGTTCTGCCGTGGCCTGCCGGTCCAAGGCTTCGTTCCGGAGATGGTCGGCAATGGCGGCGGCGGCATTTTCTTCCGCCAGGAGCACCAGCTGATGCTTCGCGCCTCGTTCCGGGGCAAGGATGCGCATGGTCTCGCCGCGTTTCTCACTCAGCCATTGTTCGATCAGCGGGACATCGCCGAGGTCGGTCGGTACCAAGAGCTCTTTGGGCGGCTGCCCTTCTTTGTTGTAGAACTGCTCGATGGCGGAACGGACGAGTTCTTCATCAGCGGAGTCGGCGGATTGAGGCCAGAAGAAATCTTTCCGCCCGATCAGCAGGCCTCCGCGCACGAACAGGAGCTGGAGGTCCGCTGCCGTGCCCTGCCGCGCGATCCCGATCACGTCCTGGTCCGTGGTGGTGATCTGGGTAATGCGTTGTTTTTCGAGCGTGCGCTCAACGCTGAAGAGGCGGTCCCGCAGGCGGGCGGCTTCCTCGAATTCCTCCCGTTCCGCGGCTGCTTCCATATTCTGTCGCAGACTGTCGAGAAGTTCCCGATCCCGGCCTTCAAGAAACTGGCGGACCTGTTTGACGATCAGGTGATAGTCCTCGCGTGACTGATTGCCGGTGCAGGGCGCCATGCAGCGTTTAATCTCAAACTCGATGCAGGCCCGGTCGGCTTGGCCGTCGATGTCGATGTCGCACGTGGCTAGCGGAAACGCTTTGCGAATGACTTTTAACGTCTCGCGGAGCGCCCCGGCCGGCGTGTAGGGCCCGTAATAGAGCGCGCCGTCCTTTTGGACGCGCCGGACGATGGAGAGGCGCGGAAATGGTTCTTTGATCGGCAACCGTAGATAGGGGTACTGCTTGTCGTCGCGCAGGACGATATTAAATCGCGGGCGGTGGCGCTTGATCAGATTGCTTTCGAGGATCAGCGCTTCCAGTTCGGAACGGGTGACGATGGTTTCGAGGTCGGTGATTTCGCTGACCAGCAGGCTGGTTTTGGGGGTCTGATCATTGCCGTTTTGGAAATAGGAACGGACCCGGTCTGACAGCACGGCAGCTTTGCCGACATACAGAATTTCTTTCTGCGCGTTCCGGAAGAGATAACATCCCGGCTGTTCGGGGAGACGGTCGAGTTTGGATTGGAGCGTTAGCGACGTGTCCATGCAGCTGTCAGCCTTCAGCGCGAGGAAATCGCGGCGGGGTCTAGGTCATTGTAACGACCGGTACAAATCGTCCGCAACCTTACCCGGTCGCTGACTGCTGATGGCTTCCAGCTTAGCGGAGCGTTCGTACAAACGACGGACTGAGGCTGCCCCGGGCGACTTCAGCCACCGGGCCCTTCATGGTCAGGCTGAAATCCTTGGCGACCTCGATGTTGAGCGTTCCCCCCGGCATCTTGACCGTGACCGGACCCTTCACCAGCCCGAGCTTCACGGCGGCGCTGGCTGCAGCGCAGGAGGAGGAGCCGGAAGCCTGGGTTTCCCCGGCGCCGCGTTCCCAAATCAAGATGAAGATTTCCTTCGGACCCGTGGGCACGGCGAGTTGAACGTTGGTGCGCTTTGGAAAGAGAGGATGGTTTTCCAGGGCTGGCCCCAGCGCGAGGAGCTCTTCATGCGTCCAGGCCGCACCGGCTTGTTTGAAGACCACACAGTGGGGGTTTCCGACGCTGACGCCAGTAAATTGTAATGACCGTCCTGCGGCTTCGATGGGAGCCTGGATCAATTCATCGACGGACAACGTGCAGGGAAGTGCCGCCGGTTGAAAGGTGGCCTGGCCCATCTCCACTGTGGCCGCCGCCGCATCGCCATGGCGATCGACATGCAGGGTGATCGAAACGAGACCGCCCTTCGTCTCGACGGTGAAGGCGCGTTTTTTGGTTTTACCGGTGGCATGCAGATAGCGGGCGAAGATACGGAGTCCGTTGCCAGATTTTTCTGCTTCGCTGCCATCCGGGTTGTAAATGCGGAGACCGAAGTCGGCCTTCTTGGAGGGAACCAGCGCGAGGATCCCGTCGCTGCCGAGGCCCCAATGGCGATCGCAAATGCCGCGGATTCTCCCGGGGGTGAGCGTAAAGCTGAGCTCTTTGGGGTCCATGACCAGATAATCGTTGCCGAGTCCGTGCCCGCGAAAAAACCCGTTCTTCATCTGCGCTCTCCTTGTTGTCATTCGACGACGGTGATACGTGAAGCGAAGGAACAATACGTGGACGGATTCAGATTCGTCAATGGGTTCGCATAGGCATGCGGGTGGGGGGAAGAGGATAGCGTGACGCGCGTGATGGCCTTCGTCTACACGAGTGCCGTGCCCGGCGGTCGCTCGATGAGTTCAACCTCATATCCGTCCGGTGCGTCGATAAAGATAAATCGGCTGCCGGATGACGTGCGCGTGGGGCCGTCGGTGACCCGGATCCCGCTGGACTCCAGACTCCGGATGGTCTCGTCCAGATTTTCGACCTCAAAGGCGAGGTGGACCAGATCTTCCTGCACCGTAACCGGCCCACTGGCAGGAAAGCTGCACAGTTCGATCAGTTCTTGACTGTTGGGGACTTTTAAAAAGGCCAAGTGTGACCCGCGTGGAGATACTTTGCGTTCCAACACCTCCAGGCCCAACACCTGCTGGTAGAAGCGGATGGTCTGATCCATGTCGCTCACGCGCATGCGAGTATGGAGAAGTTTGGTGACTTTCATGATTGGCACCCCTGTCGGCTGCTGAAAACAGTCTCCAGCGGCGTTCTCAGTCGTCCGAACCCCTCAACGTACCCTCCGCGTACGCCTCGGGGTTCGCACTCCTTGCGGCCTTGCTGGAAACTGTTTTGAGCACTCTCTAATGATTCCTCAATGAAAAGCTAAAACATGAACCACCATATCGAAATTCCTAGGAGTGACCAAAATATGAATCCAACTATGGTGCAGAGGGTTTCATGGCGCTCTGGATCGGTGCCAATCAGGACTAGAAGCCCACGTCCGGTTCCACAACAAAGTATTTCCGCAAGAAACTGATACAGAAATTCAAGAACGATCTGGGCCATTGCTGCGACTCACTTTACGACACCCTTCGCCGGGCCGGCCGTTTTGCGGAGGAGGATTTCGGCATACCCGGGGATCAAGAAATTGGGCATGGGCCCGATTTCCTTATACCCCTGCTGACGGTAGAACGCACGGGCGGCGTCATTGAAGTCCGAGACGCAGGCGAACAGGTTCGGGGCTCGTGCGAAGGTGAGCGATTCAATGTGGGATAGCAAACGGCTGCCGAAGCCCCGGCCCGTTGCTGACGGGGCAATCCCGAGCAATTCCAGATAGTCGCCGAACAAAAACTTTCTCCGCACGATGGCAATGCCAACCACGGTTCCATCCACGTCCAGAATGAACGTGTCGCGTCCGGCAGGCAGCGGCGCAAAGATGCGCAGCCAGTCGGAGGCGGTAAAGCCCAGGCGCTTCCAGGGATCGGAGCTGGTCAGGATGCCGATCACGGCATCGCGATCCTCCTCCCGCATGTCGCGGATTATGGTGCGGGTGCGATCGTCGATTGGTTGCATCGCAGAAGATCCGAGACGGTCATCGGGGTCAGACCCTTGTCGGGTAAGAGGTGCCCGGCCAGGGCCTCGGTCACTTCACGGGTATGTTTCCCTTTTCCATTCGCATGCAAGACGATGACACTGCCCGGTCTGAGTCGCTTCTGAACACGGGTCAGGATCGCTTCGGCGCTCAGGGTGGGATCTGGGTCGCCGGATTCAATACTCCACAGAATGAAGCGCAGGCCGAGCGCTTTCACGGCTTCCACTGTCTCGTCGTTATATTCGCCATAGGGCGGTCGAAACAGCGCCGCCGGGCGACCGTACTTGGTCTTGAGCAGACGCACCGGTCCCATGATTTCCTGTCGCTGTTCCTCGACTTCATGCATCGGCAGATGCGCATGCACGTCGCCGTGTGTGCCGATCTCGAAAAACGGAACGGCCAAGAGCTGCTTCACTTCGGCATCGTGTTTGGTCATCCAACGACCGGACATGAAGAAGGTCGTCGGCACCTTGTGTTCGATAAGGAAATCGATCAACTCGCGATCGAAGCCCGAAGCGGTGCGAACGGGGCACAGATCATAGGTAAGCGCCACGGCAGGGCAGGAGGCAGGACCGGCTTTGATGACCTGTGCCGACGCGGGCCAGGCTCCCATGGCCAGGGTCAACCCGCAGATCACCGCGATTCCGATCCGCCATGTTTTCCAGTGCATGGCGCAGTATACCTGATGGGGCGCATCTACGATAGTTGACGCTTACTCGGGGTGGCTGCTACGGTGAAACCATGCAAGGACCAGATTGGAAAATCGGACGGATGTTCGGCATTCCCATCCATGTGCATGCTTCCTGGTTGTTCGTGTTTGTCTTCATGACCTGGTCGCTGGCGACCGGCTATCTGCCGGACACGCTTCCCGGCTTATCCGAGCCCCGCTATTGGGCGATGGGCGGCGTGGCGGCGCTCCTGTTGTTTGCCTCCGTCCTGTTGCACGAGCTGGGCCATTCGTTGGTGGCGCTGCGCTATCGCATTCCGATCGGGCAGATTACGCTCTTCATCTTCGGCGGAGTCGCGCAGATGCGAAAAGAACCGCCCCATCCGCGGGCGGAGTTTCTGATTGCGATCGCGGGTCCGCTCGTCAGTTTTATACTGGCAGGCATCTCTCTCCTGTTCGTTACGGTGTTGGAATCGTTCCCGGCAGGCTCCTCTCTGCACGGGTTAGTAGCCTTGGGCACGCTGCTCGGAATGGTCAATACTCAGTTGGGCCTGTTTAATCTCCTGCCGGGGTTTCCGTTGGACGGCGGTCGCGCCTTGCGGGCCGGACTGTGGGCCTGGAGCAAGGATTATTATCGTGCAACGAGTCAGGCGGCTCTTGTTGGACTGCTGTTCGGAATCACATTCGCGCTATTCGGCGCGCTGCTTGTTTTCGGCGCGCTTTCCGGCACGGCGTCCAGCGCGCTCGCGAGCAGCGGAGGGTGGATCGTGTTGCTGGGCGCGTTTCTGTTTGCGGCGGCCCGTGGGAGCCGGAAACAGGCGGTCATCCGCGCGTCGCTGGCGGCGGTGCCGGTTCGCGAGCTCATGGTCGCAAATGTCGTGGCCCTCTCCCCGGAGCTCTCGTTGGAGGAAGCGGTGAATCAATACTTCCTCCCCTACGGCTATGGAGGATTTCCGGTGGTGCATGAAGGCCGCCTGCTGGGCGTGGTAGCGGTCCGCGATATTCAGTCAGTCAAAAACTCCCTCTGGGCCTTTCGCCGCGTGGCCGATATTATGCAACCCGCCGGCGACGAAATGGCCATCTCTCCGGATCGTTCAGCCATGCAGGCCTTGGAACAGATGATGGCGAGCGGGGCCGAACGACTGGTCGTGGTCGAAGACAGTCAATTGTTGGGACTGGTCACACGCGCGTCCATCGGACACTTTATCGAACAACGCCATCCGTCAGGCATGGGCGCCTCCTCCTCGTAGCCGGGCCGCTCCCTCCGCCCCGCATCCCGCATCGGCAAGCCATCGACCGTGAGGTGTGAGACATCAACGCGGGATGGTCAACCGGGCAGCGTGGCCGACTCGTCCAGCCTGACCGGGCGCCGGCATTGGCATTCATGGGTGACAACGGCTCCCAGCAGAACTAGCGCCGAAGAATAGTATACCCACAGCAGCAGTAAGACGACTTCGAGCAGGGAGCCGTACATTTGGGTGTAGACGGCGGCATCTTCCAAATAGGTGACGAAGAGCACCTTGGCGGAGACCCAGAGGAGACTGAACACCGCGCCACCGATCGTCGCTTCCCGCCAGGTGGGCCGCTGGTGAGGAAGAAACCGGTACAAGCAGGTGACGGACGCGAAGGCGAGCAGGAAGGGAAGCGTATAGGTGAGCAGAAAGTCGTGGGCCGCGATCGCCACCAAATTCATGCCCAGAAAATGGGGCGCATAGGCGGTGAGTAACTCGATGGCCTGGGTGGCAACGAAGGAGATGAGCGTCAGAAATCCCAGCATCCAGATCAGGGCCACGGCGACCAGAGTGGAAATCAACGGATGCCGCTTGGCTGCCGTGCCGAACACGGTGTTCATCGCATAGTCTAATTCGTAGAACACCAGCGCACTGAACCATCCGAATGCCAGAAACACCGCCCAGCGCACTTCCTCTTGTTCGGCGACCCGCCGGATATCCCTGGCCAGGCGTTCGCCCATGCTGGGGAGAAACCCTTTCAGGAACCCGAGCAGAAACTGATAGCCGATTACGTCCTGGCTCACGATGAAACTGATGCCGTAGAGCAGCAGGAATACCATCGGGAAGAGGGAGAGGATCGAATAAAACGCCAACGAAGCTGCTAGGCTGGGACAGCCGCGCCGCCTGAAGGTGTCGAACACGTTGGAGAAAAATGTGAGTTCCGTCATGCAGGCCCGCGCGATTCAGGATCGGTGCGGAGCGATGGATGCCCAAGATCGTTGAGGAAAGCCTGACAAGGAACGCCTGCGCACCATCGAGAATCGGGATGCAGATCAACGTGGGGTGGCAACCCTGGCACCGGGAGGCTACTTCAGGAGCGGCGCCGCATGGGTGGCCAGCGACCACAGGCCGTTCGGGAAGAGGCCGAGAAACACCACGCCGGCGATGGCACAGGCGAGGACGAAGGACAGCGCGGGAGAGGTTTCCAGCCGTGACTGAGAGGCCGCGGCTCCCTCGGGTTCTCGCATGTACATCACCATCACAATCCGCAAGTAGTAGAACGCGGAAATGGCGGCGAAAATGACCGCGACGACCGCCAGCCAGGTCATGCCGCCGTTCACGGCGGCCATAAAAATATAGAACTTGCCGATAAAGCCTGCGGTCGGAGGAATGCCGGCCAGCGAGATCAGAAACACCAGCATGAAAAACGCCGCCAGCGGCTCACGTTTGGCCAGTCCGGCGTAATCCTCGATGTTCTCGCTCTCTTGTCCCTCTTTTCGCAACATGCCGACTAGGGCGAAGGCCCCGAGCGTCATAAAAGAGTAGACGGCGAGATACAGCAACACGCTGGCGAATCCGCTAGAGGCGGCTTCGCCCCTATGACCGGCTGCCACGACGACGCCGATGAGCGCATATCCCGCGTGGGCGATGCTGGAGTAGGCCAGCATGCGTTTGATGCTGGTCTGTACGATCGCGACGAGATTTCCCAGCGCCAGGGTGGCCAGACAGATGATGGTAAACAGGACCGACCAGTCAGCGCTCGCCCCTCCCAGGCCTTCCACGAACACGCGGAGGAAGGCGCCGAAGCTGGCGGCTTTGGAGGCCACGGCCATAAAGGCGGTGACCGAGGTCGGCGCGCCCTGGTAGACGTCCGGCGTCCACATATGAAAGGGCACGACCGCGAGCTTGAATCCGAACCCGACGGCCAGGAGCACCAGTGCCAGCGACAGCAGCGGATTGGCGGTGCCTTGCGCCGTAATGGCCTCGGCAATCACCGACAGCCGCGTGCTGCCGGCCAGACCGAAGAGCAGGGAAATGCCGTACAGCAAGACGCCGGAGGAGAAGGCGCCCAACACAAAATACTTGGCTGACGCTTCCAGCGAGCGGGCTTCCGTTCTTTTTAACCCGGCCATGACATAGAGCGAGAGCGACATCAGTTCGGTGCCGAGATAAATGGTGAGCAGGTCGGCGCCGGACACCATGACCATCATCCCGGCCAATGCCAGCAGAATGAAGCCGTAGTATTCCCCGATGCTCAATCGCTCGGCTTTGAGATAGGCCAGAGACAGGAGGACGGTGAGGCCGGTCACGACATACAACAGGAGTTTCCAGAAGGCGCCGTACGAATCGATCACCACCAGATTACTGAAGGCATAGGTTTGACCGGTCAGGTGAGACGAAGTCAGGCCCATGCACATCGCCAGAGCGCCCAGCGTCAGCCAAGCGAGGACGTCCTTTTTGTCTGCTCCCAGGATCGGGTCTAATGCCAGAATGAGGCAGGCCGTACCGATGACGATCAGTTCGGGAAGAATGGCCAGGAGATCTTGGAGTGGAAAAGTCATCGTGCCGCTGCCTGTTGGGAAGGTGAAGAGGGAATAGCCGCCATCGTTGCCGCCGCTTTCGGCAGGGAGGCTTGCTGAGGGGCCGTCGCAAACGCCGGAGCCTTCTGTCCGTTCAGGAGATTCGTCACGCTGGCATGCATGCGGGTCAATAACGGATTGGGGAAAATACCCAGCACGAAGACCAGGACGATTAACGGAACGAGCGTAGCCGTCTCTCTGGCATTGAGGTCAAGAAGATGGGCACGATGCGCGGGTGCAGGGGTGCCGAATACGACCCGCTGCATGAGCCAGAGCATATAGGCGGCGGCCAGAATGATGCCCAATGCGGCGAAGGCCGTAGCAAACTGGCTCCAGACGAACGTGCCGGCCAAGACGAGAAATTCGCCGACGAAACTGTTAGTGCCCGGAAGCCCTAAGGAGGACAAGGCAAAAATCATCAGAAACATGGCATATCGCGGCATGGGCCCGGCCAGGCCGGTATTGTCCAGAATCTGACGGCTATGGGTCCGTTCATACACGATGCCTACACAGAGGAAGAGCCCCCCCGTGGTGATTCCGTGGTTGACCATCTGCATGACCGCCCCTTCGATGCCCTGGATATTGAGGACGAAAATGCCCAACGTGACGAAGCCCATATGACTGACGCTGGAGTATGCGATCAGTTTCTTGATATCCGTCTGCGCCAGCGCCATGTAGGCCCCATAGATAATGGCCACGATCGACAGGGCAATCATCAGTTTGGTGAACGCTACGGTGGCGTCCGGAAGCATTGGCAAGGTGAAGCGGAGAAATCCGTACGTGCCCATTTTCAGCAGCACGCTGGCGAGAATGACGCTGCCTGCGGTCGGGGCTTCCACGTGCGCGTCCGGCAGCCAGGTATGAAAGGGAAACATCGGAACCTTCACCGCGAAGGCGGCGAAGAAGGCCAGGAACAGCCACATCTGGAGTGTGGCGCCATACGTCCCTCGACTCAGTTCAAGGATATCGAAGGTATGCCCGCCCTGGAAATACAGCGCGAGGATAGCGACCAGCAGGAGCAAACTGCCCGCCAACGTGTAGAGGAAAAATTTGATCGCCGCATACAGGCGATTCGGACCACCCCAGACGCCGATCAACAGATACATCGGGATCAGCATGACTTCCCAGAACACGTAGAACAGCACGAAGTCCAGCGCGACGAACACACCGACCATTGCCGTTTCCATGATCAGGAGCATTGACATGAACAGCGGCACGCGTTTTTCGATCGCCGTCCAAGACACCGTGACGCAAAACGGCATGAGGAAGGTGGTCATGAGCACCAATGGGAAGCTGATGCCGTCCATGCCCAGGCTATAGTTCACGGGCGGGGAATTGATCCAGGAGGCACGCTCCACGAACTGCATCTGAGCGTGAGAGGTGTCGAACAACCACCAGAGCGGCAAAGAGAGGAAAAAATTGCCGATGGTAAAGGCGAGCGCCACCCAGCGTGAGGACTCGGCCTTGACCAGGAAGCAAAGCACGGCTCCGATCAGCGGGAAAAAGACGATCAGGCTCAACCAGGGGAACGAGGTCACGAAAATCTACTCCACAGGTGAAACGTAAAAGGACCTACCGGTCTTCAGTGGTTCCACAATCTCTTCCAACTACAGCAGTAAATACACCGTCAGGATGACGACGGCACCCAGTGTCATGCCAAGAGCGTAATGCTGCGTCTGGCCGCTCTGTGTCAGTCGGATCAACCAGCCGCCCCAGGCAATCGCCCGGGCGACTCCATTGACGGCGCCGTCGATGACGGCCACATCGACATGTTTCCACAGCCCCTGCGCGGCCGACAGGGTCGGACGGACGAAGGAGCGGTCGTAGGCTTCGTCGATGTACCATTTATGCAAAGACAGCTCATAGGCCGCGCGCCACTGTTGCGCGAGGCGATCCGGCAAACCGGGATTCAGCACATAGAGGTAGTAGGCCGCGCCGATGCCAGTCAGCCCCATGAGGGTCGCCAGCGCCATGATGCCCAAGGCGGCGCTGTTTTCGTGATGGGCGCCTGCGCCTTCCCCATGAAAAACCGGTTCCAGAAACGCCGGGATGCCCAGATACCCGGCGACAATACTCAGCACGGCCAGCACCATCAATGGCGCGGTCATCGTCGTTGAAGGTTCGTGAAGATGGCCCGCATGGTGCGGATCGACGCGGGACTTGCCCCAGAAGGTGACGAACACGAGCCGGAAGCTATAGAAGGCGGTCAATCCCGCCGTCAGCAATCCGCAGATGGTCAGGACCTGGCCCAGAGGACCGGCCGACCAGGAGGAGACCAGCAGATCATCCTTGCTGAAAAACCCGGCGGTCAGCGGGAACCCGGCCAGCGCGAGTGAACCGACCAGGAAGGTCCAGTAGGTAATTGGGAGCGTGTCCTTCAATCCCCCCATGTGGCGCATGTCCTGTTCGTGGTGGAGCGCGATGATGACCGAGCCGCAGCCCAAAAACAGAAGCGCCTTGAAGGCGCCATGGGTGAGCAGGTGGTACATGCCGGCGCTGTACGCGCCCAGGCCGCAGGCCATCACCATGTACCCAAGCTGGCTCATGGTCGAATAGGCCACCACGCGCTTGATGTCCGTCTGGGTCAGGGCGATGGTGGCGCCCAGCATCATCGTGAGTGCCCCGACCAGCGCGACGACCGTCATGGCTGTGGGTGAAAGGTTGTAGAGCGGGGCTAATCGCGCGACCATGAAGACGCCTGCCGTGACCATGGTGGCGGCGTGAATCAAGGCTGAAATCGGCGTCGGTCCTTCCATCGCATCGGGAAGCCAGACATGGAGCGGCACTTGCGCGGATTTGCCGACTGCCCCGGTAAAAAGCAGGAGACAGATCATGGTCATGACCGAGACGTCCCAGGTGCCGCCGAACGGGCTGAGGAGGTTTGTGGTCTTGGAGGCCAATTGTCCAGCTTGCGCAAACACCGTGGCATAGTCGAGCGAGCCGAAGGAATACCAGACGAGGAACAGGCCGAGGATGAACCCGAAGTCTCCGACGCGGTTAACCAGGAAGGCCTTTGTCGCGGCGGCGCAGGCGCTTGCCCGTTCATACCAGTGTCCGATCAGCAGGTAGGAGCAGAGCCCGACCGCTTCCCAGAATACGAATAATTGCAACAGATTGTCCGCCATCACCAGCATCAACATCGAGAAGGTGAAGAGCGCGATATAGGCGAAGAAGCGGGCGTACCCAGGCTCGCCGTGCATGTACCCGATGGTATAGATGTGCACCAGCGTACTGACGGTGGTGACGAGGATCAGCATGACGGCGGTCAGGCGATCGATGGAAATGCCGATGTGAATGTCCAGGTTGCCCGAGGTCAGCCAGGTATAGAGGGGCACGTTGACAGCCTGGCCGGTCGCGACATCATGCAAGGCCATGAGCGACAGCAGGAAGGAGCCCACCATAGCCGGGACGGCTACCAGATGCGCGCGGTCCTTGATCCATTGTTCGCCGATGCCGACGATCAGAAAGGAGAACAAGGGAAGAAATGGGATCAGCGCGTACAGCATCGTTGGTCAGGTCGGCCTATCGTTTCAAGAGCTTCAGGTCGTCGATATAGATGGATGAATGCGCTCGGTGGAGAGCGATAATAATGGCCAGGCCTACGGCCACTTCCGCCGCCGCCACGGTCAAGGCAAAGAACACGAACACCTGCCCCGCCACATTGTGAAAATATTCCGAAAAGGCCACGAAGTTGATGTTCGTGGCATTCAACATCAACTCCACCGACAGCAAAATGACAATGATGTTCCGGCGGATGAGCACTCCCACCACGCCGGTGAGAAACACGAACCCGCTCAGGATCAAATAGTAGGATAAGGGGACAGCCATGGGATTACCGGTTGTTACTGCACGGGTTCATTGATGTCTTTCTTCGCCAGAATAATGGCCCCGATCATCGCGACCAGCAGGATCAACGAGGCGACTTCAAACGGGAACAAATAGGTCGAGTACAAGGCTTCCCCGATCAGTTCCGTATTGCCCGATTCCGCCACGGGATCCGCTGGAATTGCCGGAGCCGAGGCTGCTGTCCGGGATTGAATCAGCAACAGGATGACTTCAGTGCACAACATCACACCCAGGAGGCCTGCCACGGGGAGTTGGTTGTGATAGCGCTCTTCAGATTTGATGCTCAGGAGCATGACCACAAACAGGTAGAGCACCAAAATGGCGCCGGCATAGACGACGATTTGGACCGCGGCCAGGAACTCCGCGTGCAGGGTGATGTACAGTCCCGCGACATGAAAAAACATGATCAACAACGCCAGCGCGCTGTATACCGGGTTGCGCAAGGCGACCACCAGCACGGAAGTGGTGGCGATCACCGCAGCAAAATAAAAGAAGAAAATGTGATCCATACGTCCGTTATCTTGTCCGAATCAACCGAAACGCCCTGCTCCCTGTCGCGCTGGCTCTCTGCCCGGTGGCAGCCTGTTTGCCTCATTCGTCTCTGTGTGGGGGGCCAGCACGGAGGACGAGGCGGAGGGCCTAGTTCTCCTTTTGCGGGAGATGCTTGAACGTCACGTTAAAAAACGCCACGTTCGGATGTTGCAGCTCGAGGCGCTTTTCCCGGACGGGATAGGCGCGATCGCCGATGGCAAGCAGCTGCTGCTTGTTGAGATGGAGTTGGCGCTTGTCGTATACGGCCCATTCGAATTCGCGGGTCATGGCCAGGGCATCCACGGGACAGGCGTCGACGCAGAGGCCGCAGAAGAGGCATCGCGTCATATCCATATAGTATTCCTTGGAATACCGCTTCGTCGGTTCCCCCGGGACTTCGCCGCTGACGACCCGGATCACGCGCGAAGGGCAGGCCGCTTCGCACAGGTCGCAGCCGACGCATTTCTCCGTTCCGTCGTCATACCGCAACAACGCCAGCATCCCGCGATAGTTATCGGGGAGGAGGCGTTTCTCATGCGGGTATTGCAACGTGATCGGTTTATAGCTGAGCAGGTGCTTGAGCGTGGCCTTCATGCCCACCAGCAGTTCATAGAAGGTCAACGTTTTCAGCCAATCGCTGAAGGACGGTTTCCGCTTAGGCTGTGCCGTGATGGCGACGTTCATCTCGCTCCGTTACCGCGGGAAGAAATAGGCGGCGATAGCCGTCAACACGATATTGCCAAGGGCGATGGGCAACATCACCTTCCATCCGAACCGCATGAGCTGGTCATACCGCAGGCGGGGCAATGTGGCCCGCAACCAGAAGAACAGGAACAGGAAGAAGTAGACCTTGGCGGCGAACCAGACGACGTTTTCAATCCAGGCCAGGCCGTCGAGCCCGAGGTGTCCGAGGAGGGTGCCGGGATACGGGGCATTCCAGCCGCCCAGGAACAGCGCTGCCGCGACGCAGGACACCAGGATCATGTTGGCGTATTCCGCAATGAAGAAAAATGCGAAGCGCATGCCGCTGTATTCGGTGAAGAATCCCGCCACCAGTTCGCTTTCCGCTTCCGGAAGATCGAACGGCACGCGGTTCGTTTCCGCCACCGATGAAATGACATAGACCACGAAGGCGAAAATCTGCGGGAACGGCATGGCGATGATGAACCAGTTCCAGAACCCGCCGGCCTGCGCCTCGGTGATTTTCACCAGGCTCAGAGAGCCGGATAGGAGGATGACGCCCACGATCGCAAGGCCGACGTTCAATTCGTAACTGATCACCTGCGCGGCGGAACGGAGTCCGCCAAGGAGGGAGTATTTGCTGTTCGAGGACCAGCCGCCGAGGATGATGCCGTAGGCCCCGATGGAGGCAAAGGCCAGGATATAGAGGATGCCGATGTTGATATCGCTGATGACGAAGGGCTTGATCTGCATGCCGAACAGCTCGATGGTCATGGTCGGGCCGAACGGAATCACGGCAAACCCGATCATGGCCGGTACCAGGGCGAGAATCGGCGCCAAGGTGAAGAGGAACTTGTTCGCGCCGGCCGGAATGATGTCTTCCTTGAAGAAGAGTTTCAGTCCGTCGGCGATCGGTTGAAGCACGCCGTAGGGGCCGACTTCCATCGGGCCCATGCGATCCTGCATCCAGCCGAGCACTTTCCGCTCCGCGAGGGTCAGGACCATGACGGTGAGCATCACCACTCCCATTACTGCGGCGATCTGAGCTAACGACACCGCCAGTCGTAATCCGATTTCCATAACAGCAATACTCCTCGTCCCGTCCTACGAGACCTTCGCCAGAGACACGTGCGCGAGCTTAAAATAGGGGATTTGAGTCTGGGGATCAATCATCCATTCAACGAGTTCCTTGGCCTCGCCGTCGAAATGTTCAGGAAACCACAAGAGGCCAGCCGGCACACGCTCCCGGACCTTTGCTGTCGTGGTGATGGAGGCGCGTGCGTTCGAGACCGTGACCTTGTCGCCCTCCGTCAGCCCCAACCTGGCCGCATCCGCCGGATTGATCGACAGAAACCCTTCCTGCTGCAGTTGCAGGAGTCCCTTGGAACGGGTGGACAGTTTGCCTGAGTGGAACAGGGTTTGCGTGAACATCAGGGTCAATGATGTATCTCTGGATGTGGGCGCCTGGCGCAGGGCATATCGCGCGGCCATGTCGGTCGAGGCGCCTTCCGCGAGATAGCGGAGGAGGACGGCCTGATCCACCTTGGGTGACGTGGGCGTCGGTCCTAGCAAGCCATATCCGGGGATGACGCTACGAATTTCTTTCAGGATTTCCCGCGCATCGCCATATTCCAGCGGGGAGCCCATCAAGACCGAGATGGCCGACAATATTTCCCAATCGGGCCGACTGTCACCGATTGGATTGATCGCCTGCCGAACGGTTTGCACATGGCCCTCGGAATTGGTGAAGGTGCCGTCCTTTTCCACATACGAACAGGCGGGGAGTACCACGTGGGCCATTGCCGCCGTTTCGGTGAGAAATAACTCCTGACAGACCAGCAGTTCCAATTTGGCGAAGGCTTCTTTTGCTTGCGCCGCGGACGGCAACGTGCCGACGGGATTCTCGCCGATCACCAAGAGTGCCTTGAGAGCCCCCTTGTTGGCGTCGGCAAGCATCTCGGTCAGCGGGATGCCGGGCGTGCGGGGCAGTTCCTCGCGCCACGCGGATGAGAGACGGTCCCTGGCTGATTGATCGTTGATCGGGGCCGGTCCAGGGAGAAATTCAGGCACAGCCCCCATCTCGACCGCGCCCTGGTCGTTGTTTTCTTGAGCCAGGGGCCCGAGCCCGCAACCGGGCTGATTCAGTTTGCCGAGAAGGATGAGGAGGTCCAGGAGATTCGTGGTCGTTCCCTCTCCGCCGGGATGGCGCAGGACGCCATTGCCAACCAGGATCACCACTCGTTTGGCCGCGGCTAGCAGTTTGGCAGTCTCGGCCCATTGCGAGCGGCCGTGCCCGGTCGCGGTTTCGAGTCTGTCCCAGGAGATTGGCTCCAGGGCGGCGGTGAGCCGTTGCACGAAGGCCGGGGCTTGTTCAGCCAGGCCGGCATCCACCAGGTTGCCGTCAATGACGGCCTTGATCAAGCCCAAGACGTGATTGCCGATCTGCCCGGGATGGGTGGAAAAATGCTGCGTGGCCAGGTTCGCAATATTGCTCAGGGTATCGACGGCCGGTTCCAGGGACTCTATCGTGACCAGACTCGCTTGACGCTTCTTTACGGCTTCCTTGACCTTGAGGCCGGTAATGGGGCTGGTCTCCGTGATATTGGTGCCGACCAGCAGGATGGCGTTGGCGGCCACAATGTCTTCGAAGGCGATAGTCCAGCGGTGGGTGCCTTGCACGCGCCGCAGCGCCCGCACCGCGCTCAGGTGGCCGTAGCGCGCGCTGCTATCGATCCGGTTGGTGCCGATCACCTGGCGCATGAATTTCTGGAAGACGTAGAGGTCTTCGTTCGTGCAGCGGGAGGTAATGAGGCCTCCGAACGCATCGGGGCCGCTGGCCAGTTTTACACGGAGAGCCTGTTCGGCGACATATTCGAGCGCGTCTTCCCAGGTGGCTTGCACCAATACGCCGTCACGGCGGATCAATGGCTGGGTGAGGCGTCCGGCGTGGGTGCTGGCATGGAAGCCGAAGAATCCGCGCGCGCAGAGATCGCCGTTATTCCGGCCGGCGCCGTGGGAAGAATTCACTTCAATGAGTTCGTTCTCTTTGGTCTGCACGGTGATCCGGCAGCCGTCGCCGCAGAAGGTGCAGATCGTATCGGCTCGTTTGAGCATCCAGGGCCGGTATTCATACATGGACAGCCGGCTCGTGATGGCGCCGACCGGGCAGATCTGGATGCAGCCGCCGCAGAATTCGCAGTCGAGTTCATGCGGGCCGAAGTGTTTGATTTCCGTCATCGTGCCGCGGCCGACCGGAGCCAGGGCTTTGACGTCCATAATTTCGTCGCAATACCGGACGCAGCGCAAGCACTGCACGCAGCGATTCATCTGCGTTTCGATGAGCGGGCTGAAGTACTCTTTGGGGAAGATCCGCTTGGTTTCCGTAAACCGGCTGGTGGTCGGCGTGTATTGATGCGAGAAATCTTGAAGGTCGCACTTTCCGCCCTGGTCGCAGACCGGGCAATCGAGCGGATGGTTGGCCAGGATGAATTCCAACACCGACTTGTGCGCATCGTCCACCGTGGTGGTGGCGGTTCTCACGGCCATGCCTTCGGCAACCGGCGTGCTGCAGGCGGTTTGCAGCTTCGGCATCTTTTCGACTTCGACGAGGCACATCCGGCAGTTCGCATCCGGCTTCAGCTTGGGGTGGTAGCAGAAATGCGGAATCATGACCCCGACGCGCCGCGCGGCTTCGATCACGAGGGTCCCTTTGGGAACCGCAACGGTGGTGCCGTCGATGGTGAGCCGGACTGTATCTGGTTTTTGATCAGGCATAATGGCCGTTATTCGTGCAACGTGACACGAGAGACGTCAATGTTTCGCTCCTGCCGGTTCCGGCCGGATCAGGTTCGCGGTTTCCGCAGCGTGGATATACGTGACATATTCATGCCGCCAATGTTTGATCGTGCTCAAAATCGGCGACACCTCGGCATCGCCGAAGGCGCAGACCGTTCGTCCCGCAATGTTCTTACATAGGTCCGTCAGGGTTTCAAGGTCCGCCATCCGTCCGCGTTTGTTGACGATCCGGCGCATGATCTGTACGAGCCAGGAACTGCCTTCCCGGCAGGGACTGCACTTGCCGCAGGACTCGTGATAGAAAAACTCCATCAGTCGAAGGGCCGCCCACACCATGTCGGTGCCCTCTTCCATGACCGTCACGCCGCCCGAACCGAGCATCGATCCGGCCAGCGCCACAGATTCGAAATCCAGCTTGACGTCGAGGTGATCGGGCGTGAGAAAGGGCGCAGAGGCGCCTCCTGGAATGAAGGCCTTGAGTTTCTTGTCCGACCGCATGCCGCCGGCCTGTTCGTAGATCAACTCGCGAAAGGTGATGCCCATCGGGACTTCGTAATTGCCCGGCCGCGCCACGTGACCGCTCACGCAAAACACCCGCGTGCCGGTGCTTTTTGGCGGAGACCCGATCGAGGCAAACCATTCGGCCCCGCGATTCATGATATGCGGCAGGTTGGCGAGAGTTTCGACGTTGTTCACCACGGTCGGTTTATTGTACAGGCCGTGCGTGGCCGGGAACGGCGGCTTGACGCGCGGGAGACCGCGTTTGCCTTCCAGCGATTCCAGCAGGGCCGTTTCTTCCCCGCAAATATAGGCGCCGGCTCCGCGATGAACCCAGATGTCGATGGAGATACCGGTGCCGAGAATATTCTTGCCGATGTACCCGGCGGCGCGAGCTTCCTTGATGGCCGCTTCGAGAATCCGAGCGCCGAGGACAAACTCACCGCGAATATAAATGTATGAACTGGCCGCGCCGATGGCATAGCAGGCCAGCAGCATGCCTTCGAGCAATTGATGCGGGTCACGCTCAATCAGCTGGCGGTCCTTGAACGTCCCCGGTTCGCTCTCGTCGGCATTGCAACAGAGGTAACGAGGCCCCTGATAATCCTTGGGCAAAAATCCCCATTTCACCCCGGTCGGAAATCCGGCTCCGCCGCGTCCGCGTAAGCCGGACTTCATGACCACGGCGGTGACCTCTGCGGGGGTGACTTTTCCCAGTACTTTTCGCAACGCCTGGTATCCGCCCGCGCGTTCATAGTCCGGCAGCGAGCCGGCATAACCGGGCTGTAGCATGTTCTTCAGCAGAATAGGCTCGTACGTGCGCATAACTTCAGCGTGAAACGAAAAAGGTGAAAGATGAAAAGTTCAGAGCTGTGATCGTGACGCGTCGTTTCACGTGTTACGCCTCACGGTTCATGCCCCCGATTTCGCCGCGGCCGGTTCCGGCCACATGAACGGTCCGGTCTTCAGCGAGGATGTGCCTGTCTGGCGCAAATCCTCCAGAATGCGATCGAGCTTCTCTTCCGTCAGTCGTTCGTAATAATCGTCATTCACCTGCATCATCGGGCCGGTCCCGCAAGCGGCCAGGCATTCGACGATACTGAGGGTAAACAGTTTGTCCGGGGTCGTTTCGCCCGGCTTGATACCCAGCTTCGCGCTGATCCACCCGATGACGGTGTCCGAGCCGACCAGGGCGCACATCAACGACTTGCAGACCTGCAGGTGGAACTTTCCCACCGGCCTCAGGTTCAGCATCGTATAAAAGGTGGCCGTCTCATACACCTGCGGCGGGGTCAGCTTCAAGATCCCGGCGATTTCCTGCATGGCGGCTTCTGTCACATACCCCTCTTCGCGCTGCGCCAGGTAGAGCAGCGGCAATAGTGCCGACCGCTTTACCGGATAACGGGAAAGGATCTCGTCGATTTCGCCCTGGTATTTTTCCTTCAACATCGCTCGCACTCCACGCTTCAGTTCAGGTGAGGCGTGAGCCGGGTGCTTCAGTCTGCGCGCGTCCAACGAGGGTCTTCTGAGACCGCGCGTTGCGCGAGCACAGGTAGTACACGGCTCATCGACTCACCGATCACACTCTCCCATCACGATGTCGTAGGTGCCGAAGATCGTGATGATGTCTGAAATCAGGTACCCGCGCGCCATATGGTCAAACGCGCCCATGTGGATGAAGGACGGGGCGCGAATCTTAAGCCGATAGGGGCGAGGGCTGCCGTCGCTGACGAGAAAGAATCCCAGCTCGCCTTTGGGCACTTCGGTGCCGCAATAGGTTTCGCCCTTCGGCGGCTTGAATCCCTGGGTGAAAATAATGAAGTGGTGAATCAGGCTCTCCATGTCGCGCATGACCTTCGCCTTGGGCGGAGGTATCACGTGCGGCACATCCGCCATGATCGATCCCTCCGGCATCTGGTCGAGGCACTGGGCGATGATCCTGGCGCTTTGCCGCATTTCCTCCATGCGGACCCAGTAGCGATCGTAGGTGTCGCCCCGCTTGCCGACGGGCACTTCCCATTCGACCTTGTCGTAGGCGCCGTAGGGCTCATACTTGCGGATGTCGTAATCGACGCCCGATCCCCGGAGCGTCGGGCCGGTGAGGCCGAAATTGATCGCGTCCTCCGCCGAGATCACCGCGATGTCCTTCGTCCGCCCCACCCAGATGCGGTTGGACATCAGCAGCTGATTGTATTCATTGACCTTATCCGGAAACGTGTGCAGGAAGGCCTTCAGCCGCGTCACCAGATCGGGCGTAAAATCGCTGTCGACTCCGCCGATGCGGTAATAGTTCAACGTCAGGCGCGCGCCGCACAACTTTTCGAACATGTCCAGCAGGATTTCGCGTTCGCGAAACGTCCAGAAGAAAACGGTCATGGCGCCGATGTCCAGCGCCTGGGTGCCGAGCCAGAACAGATGGCCGACGATCCGCTGCATCTCCGCGACGATGGTGCGGACGTACTCCGCCCGTTCCGGCACGGTGATGTCCAGGAGCTTTTCCACTGCGCGGACATAGGCGTAGTTATTCGTCATCGCGCACACATAGTCGAGCCGGTCGGTGTGGGGGATGACCTGCATATAATGGAGGCCTTCCGCCAGCTTTTCGACGCCGCGATGGAGATAGCCGAGATCGGGGGTGGCCTTCACGATCCGCTCGCCGTCCAGTTCCAACACCACCCGAAGCACGCCGTGGGTGCTGGGATGCTGGGGGCCCATGTTCAGCAGGAGTTCTTCCCGCCGGCGCGTACCGCTTGGCTGTTCGGTTGCCCGATAGATCTGTTTCTCCGACTCGGGAATTTCACCCTCCGATTGTTCCTCAGGGGCTTCGTCCAAACGGGGGATGAATGGAAACGAACTGCGCCAGCCCCGCCCTTCAGCAGGAAAGTCCTTCCGCAGCGGGTGGCCCTCCTCGTAGTCTTCCGGCAGGAGAATGCGTCGAAGGTCGGGATGCCCCAGGAAGGTGATCCCCATCAGGTCGTAGACTTCGCGCTCCATGAAATCCGCGCCCTTCCAGATACCAGTCACGGAGGCGATTTCCGGACGCTCTTCGGTAATGCGCGCTTTGAGTCGGATGCGCCGGCGGTGCGCGAGCGACAACAGCTGGTAAATCACCTCAAACCGTTCTGAGTCGTTCGGGTAGTCGACCGAGCAGATATCGGTGATGTGATCGAACGCTGCTTCCGGCGTGTCATGCAGCCAGCGCGCCACGTCAACGATGCGCGCAGCAGACACGCGCGCCGTCACTTCGTTTCGAGCGGCATCCACTTCCACGCCGCGGACGGCGTCGGGAAACGTGGTCATGAGTCGTTCAAGCAGCGGTTGCATCGTGAGTAGAGCGGATTACTTGACGAAAATCTTTTCGCGCTGAATTTTTTGCTGCAATTTTAAGAGCCCGTCGATCAAGGCTTCCGGACGAGGCGGGCAGCCGGCAATATACACATCCACCGGAACAATCTGATCGACGCCTTGCACGACGGCATAACTGTTGTAATGGTTGCCGGAGGTCGCGCAGGACCCCATGGAAATAACATAGCGTGGCTCGGCCATCTGGTCGTAAATACGGCGAATGACGGGGGCCATCTTGCGGGACACTGTCCCGGCCACGATCATCAGGTCCGATTGGCGCGGCGAGGCGCGGAAGACGCCGGCACCGAATCGATCGATGTCATACCGTGAGGAGACGCTCGCGATCATTTCGATGGCACAACAGGCCAACCCGAATGTCATCGGCCACAACGACGATTTGCGCGCCCAGCCGACGAACGCATCGAGATTCGTCGTCAGGATATTGGCATCCAGCTGTCTTTCTAGGAAACTCATAGTCCTCTCACTTTCCCATTTTCTCTCGCGAGAAGGAGAATGAGCGGTCTGGCCGCCTCTGATTGCGCGCGTCGAACGAGGGCCTTCTGCGGCCGCGCGTTCCGCGAGCGACAGAGGTGGCCAGGCTGTTCACCCTAGCTCCCATGCTCAGTCCCATTCGAGCGCCCCTTTTTTCCACGCATACCAGAACCCGACGATCAAAATTCCAATAAACACCACCATCTCTACCAGTCCTACCAGCCCAAGCTTCTTGAATGCGACCGCCCATGGAAACATGAACACGATTTCGATATCGAAGATCACGAACAACATCGCAATGATGTAGTAGCGAATCGGGAACTGCACCTTCGCGTCCGAAAACAACGGGCTGCCGCTTTCATAGGGCGCGAGTTTGGCGCGGTACGGCCGGCTCGGCCGGACAATGCGCCCCAGCAGAATCTGCACCGCTCCGAACGCAAACGCGATCACGATAAAGATCAGGATCGGGATGTAATTCAGCGGCGCGGCTTCGTTACCCATGGTGTGCCCGTGACGCGTAAAAGGTTAAACGTAACACGTGAAACGACGAGCGGCACGATGGCGGCTCTCGTTCGGGCTCTTGCTACGCGGCTGATTGAGCCGCCAAAATCGATCCGAAGAACGGCTTGAACTTCAGGCCGTCCAATTCGGGTTTGTCCATGCCCGTATGTTGCACGAGCACTTTGAACGTCCGCCCCATTCCCTCCGGCCGCAGCAGGTGAATGGCGGCATAAAACTCCGCCGATTCGGGCTGCAGCGACTCCAGGAACTGTTCGGCGCCCAGGCCGATCAGGAAACTCATCTGATTCGTAAAGCCCGTCACATCTAAGCCAGCCTGTTGGCCAGCTTGCGCCAGGGCGGTGAAGTCCACATGGGCGGTCATGTCCTGCTCGCCGACTCGCTGGTACGCATCTTCAGTAGTCGTTTGACTGTAGTAGCAGAGAAATGTCCCGTTCTTGCGTTCCGGTCCGTAGAGATCTTCGGCGGTGTGCCCGTAATCGATCGTCAGCACAACGCCGCGTGCCATTGCCTGCGCCACCTGTTTCATCCAGTGGACCGCCTTGAGATTGATTTCCGCGCGATAGCCATCGGGCAGGCTGATGCCGCCTTCCCGTAAATGGGCCGCCAGTTCATCCGAAAGGGGACGATGGATGTCCGCGAAGCCGTCGTCGCGAACGTCCACATAGATTTCCTGCGGGCGGCCATCAATTACCGCCAGGCGATGCACGGGAAAGGCGTCGACCAATTCGTTGGAAAAGAAGAATCCGGTGACGCTGCCCGTCGGGAGATCTTCCAGGCGATCGAGCCAGGCCACGTGCCCGGCCCGGCCGATCCACGGCGCGAGGTGGTGATGCTGAAGCGCGCGCATCGAGGCGCTGCGTTCGATCAGGATGTACCGGAGTCGCTCGCTGAGGTTCGCGGGAGCGTCTTGGCAGGCGGTGAGAAAATCACGCGCCAGCAATCCTTTGCCCGGCCCCATTTCCACGACGGTGAAGGGATTTGGGTGTCCGAGGCAGGCATCGAGTTGCTGCGCCTGTTTAGCCAGCGCTTGGCCGAGAATCGCATGCACATCGGAACTCGTATAGAAATCACCCGACCAGCCGATGCGTTCCTGCGTCGGATCGTCGACGGGACGAACGTAATAACCGTATTGCGGATGGTACAGGGCGAGCTCCATGAAACGAGCGAAGGGAATGGGGCCCGCCGCTGCGATTTCAGCCCTGATTTCCGCCAGGAGTTGTGGATGCCCAGTGCTCAAAGTGACACCACCCTTGTCGGTAGTCGACTGCCGGTTCAGGCGTCATCGCAACAAACCGCGCTTCTACCGGATTCTCTAGGGAAAAGAGGGGGTTAGATTAGCCGCTGCCTCAGCGGCAAGTCAAGGCGAAAAGACCCGGTTTGGGCATGGTGGAGCAGGGGAACAAGGGGACCTCCGTTGCTCGCGGAACGCGCGGCCTCGGAAGGCCCCTGTTCAACGCGCGCAGCTGGAGGCCACCTGGTCCACCTCCAAATGAAAAGAGTGATAAACCTGGGAGACCGTTGTAGCCCCTTCAGTTCCTAATTGTGATTTTTTGTAGGAAGGAGGAACGGGTTGCGCAGCTGAGGCACCCGAAGCGTAGGCCGGTGGAACTTCCGTGCGAAGCAGCGCGGGCTGGGTCGGTCCCTTGCTACGCTCCGTGGCACTTTTTGTATTTCTTGCCTGAGCCGCAGGGGCAGGGATCGTTTCGGCCAACCTTGTCCGCCTGATGCTGGACGCTCTGTGGCGCCGGTTCGTCACTGCGATTGAGCACCATCTGTGGCGGCGGGGTCGGTTCGGGAACGGGGGGCGGTTGTTCGCCTCTGACAGCCTGCACGCGGAACATGCGCTCCAGCACATCGGATTTGATGCGCTCCATCATGGAGGAGAACATGTCGAACCCTTCGCGTTTGTATTCGATCAGCGGATCTTTCTGCCCGTAGCCTCGCAGGCCGATGCCGTCCCGCAGGTGGTCCATGCCCAGCAGGTGATCTTTCCAATGGTGGTCGATCACTTGCAGCAACAGCATCTTTTCGAGATACCGCATCAGTTCGGAGCTGAGTTCCTGCTCTTTGTGGTCATAAGCCTGCCGGACCTGTGTTTGGATTTCTTCGATGATCGCATCGCGGCCGACGTCTTTGAAATGGTCGGCCACACGTCCTTTGCCCTGGGTGATGTCGAGGGCGAACTGGCCGTGCAGCGCCTCCTCGAGGCCGTTGAAATCCCATTCTTCTTGGTATTGATCAACCGGACAGTAGGTGTCGACGAAGGCATTGACCAGATCCCGCATCATGTCGTGAATGTCCTGCTGGATGTGCTCGCCTGCCAGTACGGCATGCCGGTGCTGGTAGATCACTTCCCGCTGCTTGTTCATGACATCGTCGTATTCGAGGAGCTGTTTGCGGACTTCGAAATTATGCGCTTCAACCTTTTTTTGCGCGTTCGCAATGGCGCGCGTGACCATGCCATGTTCGATTGGCACGCCTTCTTCCATCCCCAGCTTGAGCATCATTTGCGAGACGCGTTCGGAGGCGAAAATCCGCATGAGATCGTCTTCGAGCGAGAGGTAGAAACGTGACGATCCGGGATCGCCCTGACGGCCGGCGCGGCCGCGGAGCTGGTTGTCGATGCGGCGGCTTTCATGCCGCTCAGTTCCGAGGATGTGCAGGCCCCCCGCGGCGACCACCGCCTGCTTGTCCTTTTCGCAATCGGCCTTGATCTCGTCGAAAATTTCCTGCTTGCGCGCATCCGTCAGCGTTTCGTCCTGATAGAGAATCCGTTTGAACAGGAAGTCGGCGTTGCCGCCCAGGAGAATGTCTGTGCCGCGGCCTGCCATGTTGGTAGCGATGGTGACGGCGCCTTTGCGGCCGGCCTGGGCGATGATTTCCGCTTCCTTCTCGTGGAACTTGGCGTTCAACACGTTGTGTTTGATGCCGTTGCGGCTCAAGTACCCCGCCAGACGCTCGGATTTCTCGATGGAAATGGTGCCGACCAGGACCGGTTGTCCGCGCTCATGGCAGTCCTTGATTTCTTCGACGATGGCCGTGAACTTTTCTTTTTCGGTCCGGAAGACGACGTCGGCGTAGTCTTTGCGGATCATGGACCGGTTGGTCGGGACCACGTTGACGTCCAGATTATAGATCTTGGCGAACTCGCCCGCTTCCGTGTCGGCGGTGCCGGTCATGCCCGCCAGCTTCTTGTACATGCGGAAATAATTCTGGAAGGTCACCGACGCCAGGGTTTGATTTTCATTGGCGATCTTCACGCCTTCCTTGGCTTCCACGGCCTGATGCAACCCGTCGCTCCATCGGCGGCCCGGCATCAAGCGGCCGGTAAACTCATCGACGATGATGACCTCGCCGTCCTTCACCACATAGTCCACGTCACGTTTGTAGAGCGCGTAGGCCTGCAGGGCTTTGACGACATGGTGCACCAGATCCATGTGCTGCAGGTCGTAGAGGTTATCCACGCCCAGCAGTTTTTCCACCCGGACGTTGCCTTCTTCGGTGAGCGACGCGGTCTTGGTCTTTTCCTCGATCGTAAAGTCATGCTCCGGCTTGAGCTGCGGAATAATCGAATTGATGCGGTAATACAAGTCCGTGGTTTGGTCCGTCGGGCCGGAAATGATCAAGGGGGTGCGCGCTTCGTCGATCAGGATGCTGTCGACTTCGTCCACGATGGAGAAGTGCAGCGGGCGCTGGACACATTGACTGAGGTCGCTGACGATCAGGTTGTCGCGCAGATAATCGAAGCCGTACTCGTTGTTGGTCCCGTACGTGATGTCGGCACGATAGGCCTCATGCCGGCTGCAGGGCCGGAGATGCTGGAGGCGTTTGTCCGCCGCTTCGTAAGTCGGATCGTAGAGAAAAGAGGCGTCGTGCTGAATAATGCCGACCGTGAGGCCGAGCGCATGATAGAGCTGGGCCATCCACTGAGCGTCGCGTTTCGCGAGATAATCATTGACCGTGACCAGGTGGGCGCCCTTGCCTTCCAGCGCATTGAGATAGAGCGGAAGGGTCGCGACCAGGGTTTTCCCCTCACCGGTCTTCATTTCGGCGATCCGGCCTTTGTTCAAAATCATGCCGCCGATCAGCTGCACGTCGAAGTGCCGCATGTTCAAGCGCCGGCGGGACATCTCACGGCACACCGCAAAGGCCTCGGGCAGAATGTCATCGAGCGTGTCACCGTCTTCGAGACGCTTTTTGAATTCTGGCGTTTTCTCCGCCAGGGCTTGATCGGACAGCGGCGTGAGGCTTGTTTCCAGCCCGTTGATCCGCTCGACAATCGGGCGCAATGCCTTGATCTCACGGTCGTTTTTACTGCCGAATATGATGTTCAGGACTTGGGTCAGCATGCAGACGTACCTTCAATTTCACGAGCCCGCTACGGGCAGAGCTCGCCGCTCGGGCATGGGCTCGGCGGCGGAGTATACAGGAATCCGTCATCGAATCCTACCGAAACAGGTGCGACGGTCTCAACTGCTTCGCGATGAACGGCTCTGAAGCGGGTCTCGTCGTTGCTTTCGGGTGCGTTGAGATCTATAGTGAACCTCATCATTTCGCCGACTCTCATCGGTGAAGTCACTCACGGATTCCATTGCGGATTTCGATGCGGCACGGAGCCAGCGGTTCGCGTCCTTTCCTCACGAGCTTCCTGCTCTTGTGCCTGGTTGTGTTCGTCACGTTCATTCCCGAATCATCAGCCGCCTCAAACGCCTCGTCGGAATCGGCGCGGCGCAGTTATGAGCGGGGAGTGACCCTCTTTCGTGAAGGCAACGCCGACGGCGCGATCGAGGCTCTGAAGAAAGCGCTCGCGCAAAACCCCCGGCTAGCCGAGGCCTACCATGTGTTGGGGCTGGTCTATTTTCAAAGCAAACGCAATCCCGATGACGCCATTCAAGCCTACAAGCAGTCGCTGAAGTTGAGTGCGCCGTCGGCCGAGATTCTCAACGATCTCGCCGATGTCTATCTCGCGCAGGGGCGGGGGAACGAAGCGGAGCAGGTGTTGCGGCAGGTGCTGGACATTGCGCCGGGAAATGAAGAAGCGCATCTGGATTTAGCCTGGCTCTACGAGGAACGGCATGACCGCGCGAATGCCGTCAAGATGTACCAATCCTTGCTTCGGGTGCGACCGGACCATGCTGAGGCGCTCTTTCACCTGGCGAATCTCTATGACAGTCAAGGCGATCTCAAGATGGCTCGCGAGTATTTGTCCAGGCTCACGCAGGCCAATCCCGGGCATGCCAACGCCTGGTATCTCCTCGGGCGTCTGGCCGAGCGGGGCAATGACCTGAACGCTGCGGCTGCCGCGTTCAAGGAAGCCATTGCAGTGAAGGCCGACCTCGTCGATGCCCATTACAACCTCGGATTTGTCTATCGGAGCCAGGGACTTCTCACTGACGCCGAGCGGGAGTTTCTGGAGGTGATCCGGTATCGTCCCGAGTACGCCGAAGCTCACTCGAACCTGGGGATGGTCTATACCAGCTTGAACCGGTTGGATGAGGCCGAACGAGAGCACGAACGGGCTGTGGCGCTCAAGCCCAACTCGGCGGAAGCCCACTACAATCTCGGGGTGTTTTACGAACTCCATCGGAAAGACATGGGGCGGGCCCTGGCACAATATCGCCGCTATCGCGACCTTGGCGGGCGTGATGAGCGCGTGGAGCGCATCATCGGTGTAGGCGGGCCGTAGCCGTCAGGACCCCGCCAGGGAAAAGTTGCGTTGACGCTTCCTCAGCGAGTTTGCTAGCATGCGCGTCAGGTTGTGGTGTGCTCCCTATGCGAAGTTCCCGCTTTCACAGCATCGTCTGGGTTGTCGTCTTTGCCGTCGTGGCCTTACTGGCGGTAACGACAGGCAGCGCGGTCGCGCATGAGCTTCACCATGCCGCGCATCACGACGCCGGGATGCACGGCTCAGGCATCTGCGCCTGGATGTGTGCCACGGCCGGAGTCCATGTGGTCACTCCGGTCCATGCGGCGCAGGTATTGGCGCTCTCCGGCGATGCGTTGTTCCTTTCCGGCACGGTACGTCTCCCTCAGTTATCCGCCCTCTGTCAGTCGCGCGCTCCGCCCCGTTCGCTGTAATCCACGTCTCCCTTATGCATACTCTTGCTCCGCGACTCGCCGTCGGGGAGCCTGGATCGAACAGTTGGGCGAGGTGTCTCGCATGCTGTGGGTGCATTCTCCCTGGTCGATGGTCGCTCTGCGAAACGCCCTCTATTTCGGAGAGGTCGTCCCTGACGTCATGGCATGGAGGCGAGATCTCGCAAACCCGCCAGCAACGATGCGGCGTCAATTCCTGTGCGAAGACGTGAAGGAGTGATGAAGATGCAGGTGAATCAATGGATGTTCCGCCTGGGCCTGTGGGGCCTTGCGGGCTTGGCATTGTTGGTGCCGGCCCCCGTGGTTTCCGCGGCTGACATGAAGGCAGACAAAGCATTTACCATTGCGGTAACCGATGCCCAGGGTGTCGAGACTGAGCTGAAAAACGGCATTTTCTACTGGGAAGAAAAAATGAGTGAGACCTCGTTTGTCCCGCATGAGTTGCGGCACCTACCGTCCAAACGCGGCACGGCGACGGTCAATATCAAGTTCGACCAGATCAAGCAGATCGAGCTGAAGCCGGGGGCCGATCAGGCCGCCCCGGCCATGACCGTCACCCTGGCCAACGGGAAAAGCGGGGAATTTGTCCCCGCGGTGAACGGCAGCTTCAAGGGCGAGTCCGATTTCGGGCAGGTCGAGGTCCCGATCGGGTCACTCTCCAAGGTGGTCTTCAAATAAGGTCGGAAGGCATCGTGTCGAAAGAGACCGTTCCCATGGAACATGTGTTGGTCGCGCAGTCGAGGCAATCAACCCGATTCGTCACAGGATGGGGAGCCTCGCTGGTCCTGCATGCCTGTCTGGCGCTGGTGGCGTTTGGTCTCATGCCGAAGATGAGCGTCATGGAAGAGAAGAAGTCGTTCACGTGGGATGTTGCGTTCGTCGAGCCGCCGCGTGAAGAGGTGCGTCAGGAAGAACCTGCTCCGGCTCCCGTTCCTCAAGTCCAGCCTCCTGCCCCGACTCCGGTAAAACCACGGCTTCAACCGGTGCGTGCCGTGGAACCTCCCCCTCAGCCGGTGGAGCGTCAGGTGGAAACCAGAGTGATTCCGAAGGTTGTTCAACGGGAAGTTCAGCCCGTGGTCGAAACGGTTCGTCCCCAAGAGCAGACCCAGCCGAAACAGGACATCGTCCAGATGCAGGCGAAGCCGGTCGAGCCGCGGGAGGTGCTTCAGACTGAACCGGTGCTGCGGGCCGCGGCTCCGGCCGAAGTGCAGCGTGAGCTCGCGCCGGTGGTTGAGCAACAGGTGATGGAAGCCGCTCCTGTGACGGCGCAGACATACCAGGCGCAACCGGTGGCCAGCACCCCTGCCGTCGTGGAAACCGCGCCCGAGCCAGTGATGACGGCGAGTGCAGCGGTGGTACGCACCGCTCCGGCGGTCGAAGCGGTTTCGGCGCCTTCGGCCCCAGTAGATCCCGTGCCGGCTGTGGAATCGGCGACTGCGCCTGTCAGTGAACCGGTGGCCGCACCTCCCGCTCCCGTTGAACCTGTTGCTGCGGTTCCTGCGCCGGCGTTGGTCGCGCAACCGGATCCTGCCAAAATGGAGGAACATCAGGTCGTGGCCGGCGCGGCCATGCCGAAACAAGCAGCCAAAGCCAATTACAAATGGGTGGGAGAATCATTGCACCGCCGCATCAGCGAGTTGCGGCACTATCCGAGTACCGCCCGCTTGAACGGCTGGGAAGGCAAGGTCGTGTTAAAGGTGTCCATCCGCAATGACGGACAGTTGAACAGTGTCGAGGTGGTCAAGAGTTCCGGGCATGAATCGCTGGATCAAGCGGCAATGGAAGTCGTGCGTCGGGCTTGTCCTCTGCACATGAAGCATGAACTGACGGCACCGATGGTCGTGTTGCATTTGCCGGTCAGTTACAGTTTAAACCGGTAAGCCGAGTCGGGAGAATTGAGCATGGATATTCAATTGTGGGTCTGTAAGAGAGGGACGGAGATGATGCAAGGTCTTATGCGGAAATTGATCGTGACGGCTCTCCTCCTCTCAACGCTGGCGGGCTCGGCCCTGGCCATGGGCTCACGGCCCCCGGCTGCCGGCATGCCCGCTTCGGAGTTCTCGCTGACGGATCTCCAGGGGAAGGCGCATAGTCTGGAGCAATACAAAGGCAAGGTCGTGTTGCTGAATTTCTGGGCGACCTGGTGCAAGCCCTGCACCTCGGAGATGCCGGCGATGCAGACGGTCTATGACCAACTTCGCGACAAGGACTTTGTGGTGCTGGCCGTCAATGAATTGGAGGACGAGGCCAAAGTGCGGGAGCACATCCAACAGTACAAACATACCTTCCCTGTGCTCCTCGATCACGAAAACAGAGTGGCAAACCAGTACGGCGTGTTCGGCCTGCCGGTCAGCGTGTTTATCGACCAGCAGGGAGTGGTGCAGGAGTACATCAAAGGCGGGTTGCTGACGGAGCGCAAAATCCAAGAGATCGTCAGCCGGATTCAGAGTGCGGCGCCCGTCAAGGCGGCCGCGTTGCAATAAACCTATGATGACCCGGTTGCGACACATCGCGCTGCCTCTTCTGTTGGTCTGTGTGTTCCTGGCCCTGCAGGGGATCGTGTATCCGCATATGTTGGAGCATGTGTCGCAGCACGCCCATCACGATTCCGGTGTGCACGGGACCGTGGTCTGTTCCTGGATGTGTGCGGCCGGACAAGACCTCGGGCCTGCGCCCGAGTTGGTCCCCGCCGCCATCTCCGTCATTGCCCTGATCGATGACATTCTGTTCGGCTCCTTGTCGATCGAATCCCGCGCCCTGTGGGCGTCACGGGGCCCTCCCGGTTTTCCCCGGTCCTGAATCATTTTCCTCGTTCATCGCGTTCATTCATCAACCGTAGCGTCTCGGCCGGAGGTTTCTTCCGGCAACGGACGCGACCCGTACTGTCATTCGTGATGGGAGAAAGGATTGTGCGTAATGCGGGCTTTTAAGAGAAGACTGTTCGTATCGGTGCTCGGACTCGTGACCATGGCCATCGGGAGTGTGGCGTCTCTACCCACGGCCGACGCCGCCTGCGGGGCCGTCAGTTGTTTTGTGACGATCGGCTCACAACAACAGGTGCCGCAATCCGGCCTGCTGACCATGAATTTTATCTACAGTTATACGCCGATGAATTTGCCCAGCGGGTCGACAGGCCTCATCGCCGAAGCCGACCAGATCGGACGGCGTATCATTCCCAATCATCATAACGAACGCTCGACCTACACGAATTCCTTCGCTCTGGATTTCAACTACGGTGTGACTGATCGATTGGGATTACAGGTGACCTTGCCCTATATGACGCGCCGGCACGAGCATTACCATTTTCACCAGGGACAGAATGAGGACCTCAGCCGCTTTTCCGACAAGGGGCTCGGCGATATCCGGGTGATGGCGAAATACAATGTGCTGGCCTCGCTGAAAAACATGCTGGTCTTCGGAGTCGGCACGGAGTTGCCGACCGGCGATTATCGGCAGACCGACAACCTGGGGGGAGTGTTAGAGCCGGCAGGCCAGCTGGGACGCGGCCAATTTGGCCTCGTGGGAACGATGTACCAGTCCTACGAGATTCTCCCTCACCGGTTGAATCAATTCGTCTTCGCCAGTTATCGGCATACCTTCAAGAACAACGACGGCTATCAGTTCGGCGACGAATACATCGTCAATGGCGGGTTCAATCTGGTGACCTTGCCCTGGCTGGTGTTTACGGCACAGGTGAATTATCGCTACATGACGCACGACAGTCTGAGCGCGAGCATCGGGTCGGGGCCGATCCTGGATCGCGGTATTCCCAATACCGGCTCCTCCTGGTTCGGCGCGGCGCCTGGTGTGCTCTTCAACATCGGGGACACGTGGCAGGCCTATTTTTATGCGCAGGTGCCGCTCTATCGGGATGCCAACAATAATCTTGCGCAGGCGACCAGTTACACGTTCGGCGTGACCAAATATTTCCAATTGTTTACCCCGGGGGCTTGAAGAATCTGGCGCAATTCGCGCGGTCTATTTTCATCTTTCCACGAGGGGAGTCATGATCCAGAACATACGAAGCCGACGGAGGAGGCCGGTGCCGGGGCGAGACCGACCGGCCTTGTGCGCGGGGCTGTTGCTCGGGTTGCTACCGATGACGCCGGTAGCCTTCGCGGAAACGGCGTTGCCCTGGGAGCTTGGCCCCAAGATTACCACCGAGCACAAGGTGAAAAGCCTGGTGGGCCCATCGATGCAAATCGATGAGGCCGGATCTCTGTCGTTGGCCTGGATGGAAGAGAACAAAGAGGTGCGATCGGTTCTGTATGCCAGAAGCACGGAGCCGGGCGGGCCGATGGGCGCGCCGGTGCGTATCAATCGGGCGGAGGACATCCCGTATTGGAGACAGGAAGCGCCGGCTCTCGTGGTTCAGGGTGATGACGTGTTTGTGACCTGGGGGCTGGCCCATCCGAAGGCTACGCCAGAGCAGCCATTTGCGACGGAGTTGCGCCTGAGCCGTTCGAACGACGGCGGCCGGACATTCCAGCCATCGATCCTGGTCAATGATGATCCGGGAGTCATTCAGCATACGTTTGATGCGCTCCACCGCGATGCAGAAGGCCGGTTCCATTTCTCCTGGATTGATGGGCGCGAAGGCAAGAAAGATCCGGGGACCTATGTCGCCCGATCATTGGATCAAGGGAAAACAGTGACGAGTAATCGCAAAGTGGACGAGGGCACCTGTGTCTGTTGTCGTACCGCCATCACGAGCGGCCCTGACGGAACGGTCTATGTGGCCTGGCGAAAAATTTTTGAGGGGAACGTGCGGGAGACCGTCGTCGCTCGTTCCACCGACCACGGCGAAACATTCGAGCCATCGGTCATTGTCGGCCATGATCAATGGGTCTTTCCGGCCTGCCCGCATCGGCCGGCCTCCATGGGCGTCGACCGGCATGGACGGTTGTATGTGGTCTGGTATACGGAAGGGACCGACGAAATTCCCGCCGTCTATCTGGCCTTTTCAGATGACCGGGGCCGGACGTTTTCCGCGAAGCGGCAGTTGAACGTGTCCAAGAACACTTTTCCCGACCATCCGCAGATTGCCGTCGATCAGGAAGGCCGGGTGGTCGTGATCTGGGAGGAGCAGGGGCCGGTCAAGCGAGATGTGGTGATGAGCGCTTCGACAGATCGCGGGGCGACGTTTACGACGCCGCAGAAGCTGAACGACCGTAAAAGTCAGACGCCGGTTGTCGCCGTGAATCGGCATGGCCTGTTTGCCATGGCCTGGATGGAGCATGGGATGCCGGGTCATAAAATTGTGATGCAAACGTTGCGGATGCCGCCCATGACTGCGGCCGCTGATGAAGGCCGCTAGAGTGGGAATGCGTGCGTGATGCGATCGGGATTCGTGCAGACGTTCGCCCTATGTATGGCCATCGGACTCTGGCTCGGCCCTGCGTCAGCCGACGACCGGTTGGCCGCGCTGAAGATCGGACGGGTTGCACCGGGGACCATGGCGGCGCCGTTTGACCTGAATACCCTGGAGGGCCCCTCGATCGAACTCGCCCGCTTCAAAGGAAAAGTCGTGGTGGTGAATTTTTGGGCCACCTGGTGCGGGCCCTGCAAAGAAGAGATGCCGGCTTTCGAGCGATTGCGGCAGCAATTGGATCCTGAACGGTTCGCGGTGCTCACAATTACAACCGATCTGCAACGCGAGGGGATCAGGCAGTTTCTTGCCACTCTCCATGTACGGTTGCCTGTGTTGTTCGATGACGATCAAGCGGTGTCCCAAGCCTACCTCGTGCGGGCCTTGCCGACGACGGTGTTTGTCGACCAGCAGGGAATGTTGATCGGCCGCGCCGTCGGACCCCGGGACTGGGATGCGCCGCATGCCGTACAGGCCTTGCAGAGTCTGATGCCATGATGCGTATCACGAAACCCTCCATCGGACTCGCGGCTGCCCTGGCAGGGCTTTATCTGGTGCTAGCTGTCTTCTCCGTCGCTTGTGTGTTTGAGCATGTCGATCCGAAACCGGCCGCCCACCATCATGGCGGCACGGTGTCTCATTCCAGCTTCTGCGCCTGGGCCTGTCAGGCGAATCCAACCTCGGATGCCGGCCCTGTTGCGCCGTTCCTGCAGCCGTTTTTCATGGCGACCCTCTTCGTCGAGAGCGGCCACGCCATCATCGCGGGAGGCGGCGGCTACCACGCCGCTTCTCGTGGGCCGCCCCTTCAGTCGTAACTCCTTTTCATATCGCCAGGTCGTCTCGCTTCTCTTCTCGTCCGTTCAGACAGGGGCGCGAGGGGGTTGTCTCTTCTGTCGTGTGCACAGTTGTGCCGGGAGGGTGTCTATGTGGGCCCGTCGTGATTCATTCAGCTTTCATGCCTTCATATGGTGTGCCTTGCTATCGGCCTTGCCGATGACCGTGGTTACTTCGTTTGCGCAGGAGGAGATGGCAGCCGGAACTGTTGTGGAGAAAAGCGCGCGGGAGCGTGAGCTGCGCGACCAACTGCAAAACATTCTTCGAGAGTTGGAAGAATTGCAGCAGCAACCCGCGGCTGAGGCGGCTGCGCCCACGCTTCAGCCGTCTGTAGTCAAAGAATTGCTGGAGTCGAAGGCGGCGGAGCCGATTCCGCAGTACGAATTGTCCGACGTGAGCATCGTGAGCGACCGGGTGCAGCGACGGCCTGAGGGCTTGTCGCTGTCATCGACCGAACAATCGGAGACGGAGTCGCAGCCAACCAGGACCATGAAAGAATCGATGGAGTCCCTGCCCGGTGTCGTCATGCGGCAGGCCAACGGCCCGCGCGACTTCAGCATGATGATTCGGGGCCAGGGCGCCAAAACCACCTTCGCCGTGCGAGACATCAAGATGTACGAGGATGGTTTTGTTCAGACTCAGTCGGATGGCTTGTCGCGGTTGGATATTCATGACCCCTGGTTCATGCGTAGTGTGGAAGTCACCCGGGGCGCCTCATCATCGCTGTACGACAACTATGCGCTGGGCGGCATGGTGCATTTCCGCACCAGGCGCGGGAGCGACATCAACGGAGTCGAGACATTCTTGAGCGGGGGTTCCTTCGGTTACCACAAAGAAGGCATCGCGGTGGGGCAACAGTTTGAGAATCTCGATGCCTCCTTGTTTGTCAGTAACGTGGGGGAAGACGGGTTCATCCGGAACAGCAACTACACCACCCAAACCATTAACCTCAATCTACGCTTCAAAATCGACGACAAACAGAACTTCTACTTCAAGGCCATCACGAACTGGCTCGATGCGCGGGTGCCGACCCGTTTGACGCAGGCCCAGTTCAACGCCGACCACCGGCAGGCCGGCGGCACCAACGTGGTCTGTACAGCCACCAGCTGCAGCGATGCCGAACGGCTCGCGCAGCGGCGATTGGATCGTCGGACCATCATCGGCGGCATCTACGAGCGTCAGATCAATGCGAACACCGTGCTGACGATCGAAGCCGATTACGACGTGAAGGACATCAATCAAACCTTCTCGCAGATCAGCGACAACGTGAATCCGAACTACAAACACTATGCCGATTTGCGGCACGACGGACGGCTTTTCGACATGCCGTTGAGGAGTTATGTCGGGTTCTTTCTCTCCAATATGGAGCAGGAAGCGCAGACATTTCAGAATCTCGCAGACGGCTTCGGTACCCGCGGCGCGCTGCTGCAAAATTCGCGCGGCACGATCAGAAACGTGGGGGGACGGTTCCGAGAAGAATTGGAGTTTATCCCCAAGGTCACGCTGGCCGTGGGGTTGGGGTTTGAGCAATCACAACTGAGCGTCCAGTCGATCGGCTATACGGGCGGCGCAGTAAGCAGCCGGGCCGGTGCGGAGCGCAGCTATACCAACTGGGCGCCCGAAATGTCACTGAGCTGGAAGCCGAGTGACGCGCAGCGGCATTGGGTTCGGGCATCGACCGGCTATGGAATTCCCGGATTCGGCAATCTGCTCAGAGATCCGGTGACCGGACAACCCGGCACCAACTTCGACCTGAAGCCGCAAAAGAACTTGAATTTTGAAATCGGCACGGAATCCAAGCTGACGAAAACCTTGACGGTTCAGCTCGTCGGATTCTGGACGTTCTTCAAGGATGAGATCATCACGCAGGCGGTGTCCGGCACGAACACGGCCTCAGTGAATGCTGACTCTTCACAGTACAAGGGAATCGAAGCCTTTTACGATTGGAGACCGATGGAAGGCCTGCGCTTGTCCGGCGCCTATACCCACATCGAAGCCAAATACGTCAATTTCGCCGATCGCCTGAATACAGCCGCGGGCTTTTTGGTACGCGACGGCAACAAGGTGCCGAATGTGCCCACCGATGTCCTGAATACCAAGGTGGCCTATGACCACGCCGCGACCGGCTGGGGCGCGTGGGTCGAGGGAAGCTATTACAACAGCTACTTCCTGAACAACAGCAATACGTTCGGCATTCCCTCCTATGTGATTGCGAATGTGAATGTGCACAAGAGCTTCGATCTCAAGAACAGCTGGTTCCGGTTCGCGAAGTTCTATGTGGAAGTAGACAACATTGCCGACAAGAAGTACGCCGCTTCCGGACAGGTGATCGGCGGAGAAACCGCCGGGGCTGCCGCCGGGCAACAGGCATTTTTTGCGGGCTACGGCAGGGCGATTTACGGGGGTGTCACGTTCGGATTGTTCTAACCCTGTGGCGTGAGCGGCAGCGCCGAAGGCGGCCGCTCACGTCCTTACTTCAAAGGAGATTGCGATGAACAAGCAACTCTTGCGCGTCGGGGAAGCGGCGGATGCCTTGGCGGTGAGCCGGTGGACGATTTACCGGTGGGTGGAGGAGGGCCGGTTGGAAGGCACCAAAATCGGCCGCGGCAGTCTGCGGGTGTTTCGCGCCTCGCTGGATCGGCTGGTGCAACGCAACAAGACGCACGAAATGAATCTCAGTCTATGAGGAATAAGGGAACGGGGCCGCGACGGGTGGTCTGGGGATTTGCGGTCCCTGCATCGCGGCTGCGGCGAGGTGCATCCTGCGACGTCCGGTAACTTGCGGGCCTCCCGCCTGCGTAAAAAACGGGATAGACGGCCGTCGCGCGAACATGTGATAACTGAATCCGTCGGGTATTTCCCGGATGGGCATGTCCTGGTAATTGTAGGGATAGACCGTGCCGGCCATCTACGCACTTGTCACTGTTCTGTTCTGTGTCTGGAGCCTGCTGCCGGCCTATGCCGAGTCCGGCTCAGCCCCTCCTCCGGCCGTAGTGTTCGCCTCGCTTCCCCGCATTGAATCCATTCAGCTGTCCCCTTCCGGTCGGCATATGGCGGTGCTCCGCAACCATGAAGGGCAGACGTTTCTCGAGACCCAAACCGTCACGGGACAAGACGCGCACCCTGTTGTGTCGACGGACAATCGCGAATACATCATCACCTGGTTTCGTTGGGTCAATGATGAGCGACTGCTGGTGAGTATCCGGTTTGCGGCGACTCGGGAGGCGACCGACACGATCGAAACGCGATTGTTGGCGGTGAACCGCGACGGCACGGAGCAGACCGCCAATTTGTTTAAGCAGAGCGCCTTCGCATCGATGTTCGGACGGAAACATTTCCCGCGATTCCACGATCAGCTGGTCGGGACGATTCCCGGCGATCCCAGGCACGTGCTGCTCGCCCTCGATCTGGAGCACCCCGACGCTCCTGATGTCTACAAAGTGGACGTCTATTCCGGTGAGCGGCAGTTGGTGGAGGAAAATCCCAGTTCGAAACCGGACGCCAGCGCGATTTCGCAGTGGATTGCCGATCGGGCGGGGGTGGTGCGCGCCGGGGTGGGACAATTTCAGACCGCCGTGCATGCGATTGTCAGGCTGCCGGAATCCAGCCTTTGGCGAGAACTGGCCGACTATGACCTGGCCAGGGAAACCGGACTCGTGCCCTTGGCCTTTGATGCCGACCCCGCCTGGTTGTATGTGAGGGACCAACATCGGGGCAAAGCGGCGATTTTTAAACTCAATCTGATGGACCGCTCAGCGGATCGTATCCTCGTGGTCGCCGACCCAAAGTTTGACCTGAACGGCGAATTGGTTTATGCGCCGGGACGCAAGAAGGTGATTGGTGTGCGGTATAGCGCGGCGGATGAGCGGGTGCTCTTCTGGGACTTCGACGCGCAGCGCTTGCAGGCGCGTATCGATCGGGCGATTCCCGGAACGGTCAATGTCATTCACAGCAGCAGCGACGACGGGCGGCTGCATGTCGTGAAGTCGAGCGGCGCGGCGCATCCCCCGCGGTGGTCGATCTTCGACGAGCACGACGGGCGGATGGTGCTGCTTGGCAAGTCGTATCCCGATCTTGAGACGGCCGCGCCGGCTGCTCCCGCCACGACCTACGTGACGGCCCGGGACGGCAAGGAGCTGCAGGTTTTTCTGACGGTTCCCAAGAATCGGGACCCGCGCCAGCTTCCGATGATTCTTTTTCCTCATGGAGGGCCGGCCTCGCGAATGCCCGGGGGATTCAACTATTGGACGCAGTGGTTCGTCAGTCGCGGCTGGGCGGTGCTGGAGCCGCGTTTCCGAGGCACGGAAGGCTATGGAGACGAAGAGCTTCGCGCCGGATTTCAACGTTGGGGCCTCGAGATGCAGGATGACCTCACCGATGTGGTGCGGTACGCTATTCGAGCCGGTATTGCCGATGCCAAGCGGATCTGCATCATCGGATCGGGCTACGGAGGGTACGCCGCCTTGATGGGCGCCGTGAAGACGCCGGAGCTGTATCGCTGCGCCGTCAGTCTGGGCGGGGTGACGGACTTGCCCCAGGTTCTGTCCGATAGCCGCTGGTACCTGAATCAGAAACCGATGGCCGAGTCACGTATCGGTTCCTGGTGGAACGATCGGGACCGGCTCCGCGAAACGTCCCCCATTGCTCATGCGCGAGAGATTCGCACTCCGTTGCTGTTGATGCACGGCCTCATGGATCGTTCCGTGCCGGTCTCACAGAGCCGCGACATGGCTGATGCGCTGAAGGCGGCGAATATCACGACCTTTCGATACGTGGAATTGCCTCTGGCTGATGAAGTCCTTCGTCGCGAGGAGGATCGTCGGCACGTATTCTCTGAGATGGAACGGTTCCTCACGCCGTACCTCGACTGACCACGCCGCGCTCCATCCACTGCCCCGCATCAGCCGTTGTTGACGCTATCCCCGGTTTCCTATTCCCGTTGTGCTCTTCAAGCTGTAGCACCCGTGGGTGGCCGTCAGGAGACGGCGTTCGCGTCCCGTCGTCATGTCCTGCTGTCGATGTGAGCCCCGCAGATGACCGGCCGGCTCGTGTCACCGCCACGGCGGATGGCCTCTCGAGCGGACCTGATGATTGTGTAGCATCCGTGAGCATCCGTCGGTAGACAGGTTTCGGGAATCAGGGTAGATAAACATGTCACGAGATACATCCATACGATGAGACCATCAACACTCCACAGATCCCTGGCCTATAGTGCATCCGGTATTGCCGGGGTGTACATGACGCTGGCTCTGATGGCATCCGGTTGTCTCTTCGCCCATGCGGCGCCGTCCGACGGACACCATCAACATTCCGGGACGGACTCGCATGCTTCCCTCTGCTTCTGGGCCTGCCAATCCACTTCCGATGTCGGGCCGCTGGCTCAAGCTGCCGGCGGCGTAGTGCGGGCGGCCCAATTTCATCCGCTTCCCTCTGCTCCTCCGTTCATAGATGTTCAGGGTCACGCGGTTCTTCATACCCGCGCGCCGCCGGTCTCCGCGAGGGGGAGCGTCCGGGCGGGCCGCAGCGCCTTTTCTTCACAGCACTCGTGATAGTCGGTCCATTCAGGCCGAAACCTGGGATGGAACGTCCTCCACCCTGTGAGCCGCCGCAATCGGGCGGTTGCCCTGAGCGATCACTCGCTGCTTCTGAGTCCGGGGGTGAATTGCCCTTTCCCTCGGCGCAACCGGCGGCGCAGGCGCTATCCCTGTGACCTCCGCCGCCGGTCCCAAGTTCCGTCATGACAGCTGTGCCGGTTTACGCATGGTGGCCCCGGCTGTTCGGGAGGTTCGTCCTCCCCCGCACACTTGGAAAGGAGCGGTGTCGAAGCCGAGCGGACCGATCCGTGTCCGATCGATGTTACGCCACGATTGAAAATGGCGTCGCTGAGCGGGCGCCGGGCAGCCAAGTGATACGCGAATCAAGACGGATCCTGAGGTTGCGCACCCTTCTTCAGGATCTGCCTCCCCGGGGTGAACGGGATGGCCTCCCCCTTCACCCCGGCCCTTCGGGGGGCCGACGGCCCGGAGGTGTCGAACTGAAGAGGCAGGCTGAATGAGCCGGAGTCGATGAAGGGTGTGAAGGAACTCGATCATCTTGGGTGATCGCGTGGAGCAGCGGTGGGCTCGAATGGGGAGCGTCAGCCTGCTCGCGATGGTCATATCCGGCGGCGCAACCGGAGGCGGTGAAGCAGAGCGCGGGCCCTCGACCCGGGACAGAGGTTGGAGAAGTCCGACCCTAACTCGTCGCACGAGCAGAAAGGAAGGTGTTCCATGCCGGTTCGTGACAGGGCGGCCTCTCCTCGACGAACGACGATCGCCGGAACACCCCGCGACCAGACAGGATTGAATGTGGCCGTGGTGCGGTTGTTGGCGCTGGCCTTGAATATCAGCGGAGGATGGTCGCCGGCTCCGCCCGCATCCGGGCTTTTGATCCCAAGTGGGTATCGGGATTGGCCGCATCTGACATCGGTGGTGAAGTCTCGTGCCGGGGCGCAGCAACTCCGGTTTTATGTGTGTCCCAAGGCGTTGCTCACGGCGGATAATAGGTCGTTTTCCGTGGGGACGGCGTTCATTGTGGAATCCGAACCTTATCCGGCGGGGACCGGTGTACGGCGATCCCTGCCCGCGGTGTTTGTGATGGAAAAATGCGCCGGGATGACGATGGATGGTGACGGAGTGAGGCAGTCTGAATCGTGGATTTATGCGAGGTGGGATTCAGGCGGCCACCCGGCGACGACGGAACCAGGCCGATGCGGGATTTGCCGCTGGCCCTGGTTATCGACGGCCCATGGTTGATGACCGGAGGACGGGGCTCGACGGTTGGACTGCGCTGACCACGCAGTGAGCCCCGATGAGGGAAGCGTACGCCCATACGCTTCCCTCTCCCATCGTCCTTCCGGGCTACCAGTCACTCAACACGCTGCGCCGGATATCGTACAATGCGCCTCACGAAATACGGCGGGCAGCTTATTACCGGGGAGGAATGACGCTGACTCGTCTAGGTGTTGGAGTGGTGGTGCTATCGCTGTTTACGCTTGTGGTTGCCGCGCCGATGGGGTATGCCTTAGCCGGCGGCGGGCATGTGAAGGAACCCATCAAGCATGCGGAAGAGTCTTTGGCGCATGCGGAGCAGGCTTCGAGCAAGAAGGGGAAGGGTAAGAGCAAGTAATCAGACGAGGATGACACGGAGGGAGACCGCAAGTATCCAGCTCCCCCGTGGCTTTTTTGCCCGAGTCGCGTTCGCTGTTCGTCTGCCAGCCCTCGCGTCCAACCTTGTCACGGTTTCCTTGATACCCCGGAATCCTGTATAACCTCTTGCCGATTGTGGTCCGGACACGATACTGTAGCACCGGTAAGCATCCATGAGCGCGCGTCTGTAGACGACCGGGCGTCTCGGGGCTATAACTCCACCCTAGGGAGGAAGCCCCATGCGAAGTGTGTTCATAGCCCTGATCCAGCTATTGGTGTTGGCAGAGGGGACAGCGGGCGGGGTGCCGACGACTCGCTGGAGCATGTGTTGCGGGCCCAGGCGTTCAATCGGGAGTTCGAGGGCTTCGATTTCTACTATGTCATCATCGAAGCGGATCAGCCTCAACCCGACGGATCGCATGAGGTCGTGGCCATTGCCAACGGAAAATTTTCGGGCAATACCAAGCGCATGAAAGTATTATTTCTCATCATGGATGGTCACATTGTTGGCGGTCAGGTACTGGAAGGCACCGGTCTTCCTCCGTGTCTGGCGCCGGAGCATCGTTCGTCTTCATCCCTTTAACCTATCAGGAGGTCGTGTATGTTGAGTCGGAGTGCAGTGTTGTTTCTGGGTGCGTTGAGTCTGTTATCGAGTGCAACTGGAGCCTGGGCGTTGCAGGCCGGTGGCGTCGAGGTCGGTGATCTCCAAACCGGTTCCGTGGTCGGCCAGCCGTTCAAGGAGTTGGAAGTGGATGCCGAGTTGTATGCGGTTGAAGTGGGCAGCCTGAAGGCCTGGTATCCACCCACGACCGTGATCGATTTCAAAATCCGTCCAGGCCGGCCGTTTCTGTTGAAAGTGACGAATACCTCCTCTTCCGACCGTGGCTTCCAGATGACTGACCCCGTCAACGCCGCCTCTCCGTTCGTGTTGAAAGCGGAAGTGGTGCTCAAGCCCGGTGAGACGAAGTACATCGGCATTCCGACCAGCGATTTGTTCAACGCCACGCAGGGCAACACCCTGACCTATCGGGATCAGTTGAACCCGAAGCAGCCGGGTGGCCAGTTGATCATGATCAAGTAACGGCCAAACTCGATTCGGTTATCGCAACGCCTCGTTCATCTTCACGGATGGACGGGGCGTTGTCGTTGAGAGCCGATGCGCGAGGATAGGCGCAGGTACCCATCTCATTCGGCTATGCAAGGGTAACAACGTGGAGCCGGGAATTCCGTTGCGCCTGTCACCAATAGTAGGGAAACCGTCCATACGGTCCCCAGTAGGGATTCCAGAACGGGCTGTAGTAGGGATAGGGGCGGTATCGGGGGAGGGTCGAGTCCTGGGACGGGATCCAGGTGCGAAACGAGTTGATCTCCAGCACTGGATAGGTGTAGTCGGTCTCATCCAGCGGTTGAGTGACGGAGCCGGTCAGCTGGCCGGTGATCGTGAGAAAGGTGCCCTGTGGCACGGTTGCCGGGTCTAAAAATTCCCGTTGGATCGCGACGAATCGTCCCTGCGATTTCGTGAGGTCCAAAGACGGCTGCTGCGCCTCGTTGAGAGGTAATTGCAGCACTTCGATGCGGGTACCTTCTTTGAGCCGCCTGGCCGAGAGCACTTGGCCACCGAGCACCAGGGTCTGGCCCTTGAACGATTCCGGGGCGGCTTTGATTTGTGAAAACTGCGGTGTCTGCGCTCCGACGTCTTCCGCCTCGCGCTGGTCGGCGGAGGTCGCGCAGGCTGTCAGGATCGCGGCCATCCATAAAATACCAAGTCCCTGTAGAAGTTTGCCCCGCATCGTGGGCATTATAACAGACGCATAAGAGCGCGGGCATTGTTTATAATGCCCACGAGCCTGTGGAAACGATCCATGTCTGAAAAGGAGTGCAGCGTATGGTGATGCGTCGCGTGTGGCACAGTGGTCTGTTCGTGGGGCTGATGATGATGGCGCTCGTCGGGTGGGCGGGAACCGCGCAGGCGGCGAAGCCCGAACTCAAGGGCAACTTTCAGATGTTGAGCGATGAAAAATCGACCCACAAGCCGGGGAAGGTCCAATTGGTGGAGTTCGCCGACTTCTATTGCCCGCATTGTCACCGGTTTGACGGCGAAGGACTGATGATTCTCGAGAAGGAATTCGGAAACAAAATCGAAGCGGTGATGGTGGGATATCCGGTGATTCCCGGCAAGTTGCCGACGGCCTTCGATATGTATGAGCAGGCCAAGAGCATGGGGAAGGGCAACGAGATGAAGCGGGCGCTGTTCCGGACCATCCACAAGGACAAGATCGGCATTATCGACAAGGCGATTCGTGAGGTGCTGATCCGCGAGGTCGGACTGAATCCGGCGGCGTTCGAAGAAGGACTGGCCAGTGCCAAACCGGCGAAGGCGTTTGAAGACGGGCGGAAATGGGGCGATCGCATCAAGATTCAGCAGACCCCGACCGTGTTGCTCGACGGCAACATCAAGGTCGAACAGATTGACCCCGAGAATTTGAAGGTTATTATCCAAAGCATTCTGGACGGCGACGGAAAGAAGTAAGAGTCGTATCTCGTGAAGCGTGACGCGTCCCTCGACCGCAACGAGATACGAACGACGAGAGACGAGGTGCGGGTGCATGGCGATTGATCCGATCTGCGGCATGACGGTGGAGCCGGAAACGGCGGCGGGGCATGCGGAGCACGAGGGCGAGACCTATTATTTCTGCAGCCTCCATTGCCTCGACCGGTTTCGCGCCGCGCCGGCTCACTCCGTGAAGAAGGACGTCCCCGCTGGCGCCGGCGTTCACCAGACAAGCCGCCGTTCGCTGCCGATGATGCAGCCGATGGCGGAACAGGCGGCTACGGGCGGGGAACGCGATCCTGTCTGTGGGATGACGGTCCAGCCTGCCACAGCGGCCGGCTCTCACATCCATGAGCAGAAGACCTATTATTTCTGCTGCCAAGGTTGCCTGACCAAATTTCGCGCCGATCCAGCCCGGTACCTGGCTCCAATCGCAGCCCCCCAGCGCCAGTTTGGAGGAAAGGCCCTGCCTATGGTGGGGGGCTCGCCTGCCGGTTCGACGGCTGCGACCTTCATCGACCCCGTCTGCGGGATGACGGTGGATCCAAAGACGGCGGCCGCATCGTTTGCCTATGAAGGCACGACCTATTATTTCTGCTGCCAGGCTTGTCTCACCAAATTTCGCGCCGATCCTGAACGCTATCTGTCGCCGGGTGCCGCCAAAGAAGCAATGTCCACCATTCCGGCACCTCCTGGAACTAAGTATGTCTGTCCCATGTGTCCGGAAGTCTTGGAGGAGAAGCCTGTCCCTTGTCCGAAATGCGGCATGGCCTTGGAGCCGGATTCCGTGCAACCGCTGCCGACGAAGACGGAATACGTCTGCCCGATGCATCCGGAGGTGGTGCAAGATGAACCGGGTGCCTGCCCGAAGTGCGGGATGGCGCTGGAAGCCAGGACGGTCACCGCTGAGGAAGAACTGAATCCGGAGTTGGTCGATATGGCCAGGCGGTTCTGGGTTGCACTGGGACCGGCGGCGGTCGTGTTCCTGCTGGCCATGTCGCACATGATTCCCGGCCATCCGATGCACCATCTGTTGTCGGACACGCAATCGGCCTGGGTCCAGTTTCTGTTCAGTACGCCGGTGGTGCTCTGGGCCGGATGGCCGTTCTTTCAGCGCGGCTGGGCGTCGATCGTTCACCGCAGCCCGAACATGTTCACGCTGATCGCGATCGGCACCGGCACGGCCTATCTGTATAGCGTGGTCGCCACGTTACTTCCGTCCTGGATCCCGCAATCATTTCACCTCGAGAGCGGGGCGGTGCCGGTGTATTTCGAAGCCGCCGCCGTCATCACCGTTTTGGTTCTTTTGGGCCAGGTGTTGGAACTGCGAGCCAGGAGCCGCACGACCGGCGCGATCAGGGCGCTGCTCGGCTTGGCGCCGAAGACCGCGCGGCGGTTGCATGAAGATGGCCGTGAAGAAGATGTGCCGCTGGAACAGGTGCAGGCGGGTCATCGGCTGCGGGTACGTCCTGGCGAACGGGTTCCCGTGGACGGAGTGATTCTCGAAGGCTCGACCTCAATCGATGAATCCATGATTACCGGCGAATCCATCCCGGTCGAAAAATTTGCCGGGGAGCGGGTCACCGGCGGCACGATCAACGGATCGGGCGGCGTGGTGATGCGAGCGGATCGGGTGGGGGCGGACACATTATTGTCCCACATCGTCCGGATGGTGGCTGAGGCACAACGCAGTCGAGCCCCCATCCAGCGCACAGCCGACGTGGTGGCCGGATACTTTGTTCCGATCGTGGTTGCCGTGGCGATCATCACTGGGCTGTTGTGGGCATGGCTGGGTCCGGAGCCGCGTCTGGCCCATGCCCTGTTGAACGCCGTGGCGGTGCTGATTATTGCCTGCCCTTGCGCGCTCGGGCTGGCGACGCCCATGTCGATCATGGTGGGGACCGGGCGCGGTGCGTCGGCCGGGGTGTTGTTCAAAAAGGCCGAGGCGCTGGAGACGATCGAAAAGATGACCACCCTGGTGTTCGATAAAACCGGCACGTTAACGGAAGGCAAGCCGAAGTTGCGGGTGGTCAGCGCGATGGCGCCCTGGTCGGAAACGGATCTGTTGCGATTGGCCGCGTCGGTCGAACGGGGAAGTGAGCATCCGGTGGCCAATGCGATTGTCGGCGGAGCTGAAGCGCGGGACATCACGTTGGAGCCGGTGGCCGAGTTCACGTCGAAAGCGGGAAAAGGCGTCATGGCGACCGTCGGGGCGAGGCGGGTTGCGGTGGGCACCATCGACTGGTTACGGGAATTGAAGGTCGGCGACGAGAGCGCGCTCGCTGCGTTGGATGCCAATGCCGAGCTGATGCGGCAGACGGGACAGACTGTGATGTTGGTCGCGGTGGATGGCCGCGCGATCGGATTGCTGGGCGTGGCGGACCCGATCAAGAGTTCCACGCCGGAGGCACTTCGTTTGTTGCGGCAGGAGGGCATTCGCCTGGTGATGGTGACCGGCGACCATGCGGCGACGGCGCAGGCGGTGGCCAAGGAATTGGGGTTGGATGAGGTCCGGGCCGGCGTCAAGCCGGAAGAAAAGAGCCGGATCGTGCAAGAGTTTCAGCGGCAAGGCCAGGTCGTGGCGATGGCCGGGGACGGCATCAACGATGCGCCGGCTCTGGCACAGGCGGATGTCGGAATCGCGATGGGCACCGGCACCGATGTGGCCATGGAGAACGCCGGGGTCACCCTGGTAAAAGGGGATTTGCGAGGAATCGTCCGGGCGTATCGGTTAAGCAAGGCGACAATGCGAAACATCCGCCAGAATCTCTTCTTCGCCTTTGTGTACAATAGTATTGGTGTGCCGGTGGCGGCCGGGCTCTTCTATCCGGTGTTCGGGCTTCTCCTCAGCCCGATGATTGCCAGTGCGGCCATGACCTGCAGTTCGCTCTCGGTGATTTCGAACGCGCTCCGCCTGCGGCATACCGATTTATGAGTTCTGCGTGTGCAGGCCTCGGGTGCATGATAGTCTGGGGCCTGCCCTTCTGAGGATCTCTCACACCATGTCGTCACCTCGATCACAGTCAGGCTTGTTGGCCGTGGGAATCCTAGGCGCGTTGCTGAGCTGCTGGTCTGATGGGGCCGCCTCGGCGGCGGATGTGCTTGCCCCGCGTCCGTCAAGGGTGAGCGCGACCGGAGATTTGCAGGCACAGGTGCGGGCCACCGCCGCCAAGGTGCTTCCGGCGGTCGTGAGTATAGCCTCCACTGTCATGGTCCACGATCAGGCGTTCAGCGATGAAGGCCTGCCCTTCGGCATGTTTAAGGATGTGCCGCCCCGCCGCCAATATGGGCAGGGATCCGGCGTGATTGTCTCGTCGGACGGCTACATCATCACCAACAACCACGTGGTGGCCGATGCGGTGGATGTCGAAGTGATCCTGGCCGATCGGCGGCAGTTCAAAGGCCGCGTCGTTGCGACCGATCCGAAGACGGATGTGGCCGTCGTGAAAATCAATGCCAGCGGTCTTCCCACGGCGGCCTGGGGCGATTCTAGTGCGCTCGCTGTTGGCGATTTTGTGCTGGCCATCGGGAACCCTCTAGGTCTGAGCCGCACGGTGACCTTCGGCATCGTCAGCGCGGTCGGGCGCGCGGACGTGGGGGTTGCCGATGTGGAAGATTTCATTCAGACCGATGCGCCGATCAATCCCGGCAATTCGGGCGGCGCGCTGGTGAACACGAACGGGGAGTTGGTCGGCATCAACACGGCCATCGCCAGCCCCACCGGCGGGAGCGTCGGCGTCGGGTTCGCCATTCCGAGCAACATGGCCAGGACGGCCATGCAGAGTCTCATCAAGACAGGCCGCGTCGTGCGCGGGTTTCTGGGCGCCTCCACCCAGGATGTGACGCCCCTGTTGGCCAAGATTTTTCACCTGCCGGATGTGAAAGGATCGATCATCACCGACCTGCAGGCCAAGGGGTCAGCCGAACGGGCGGGATTGAAGCGCGGCGACGTGGTGGTGCGGTTCGACGGGCGCGATGTCATGGACAGCGGGCATTTGCGCAATCTTATGGCGGCGGCGGCTATCGGCAGCAAACACCGGGTCGAACTCCTGCGGGATGCCCGCTTGATGCAGGCCGAATTGACGGTGCAGGAAGCGCCGCGTGAGCGGCAGCGGAAGGCGCAGACTGCCGAGCCCGCTGGTCCCACGGCGCATCCCCTGTCCGGCGTGATCGTCGATGAAATCACTCCCGCGTTGGCTCGGCAGATGGATCTCCCGGCCAACACCGGGCTGGTGGTGACAGATATCGAGGACGGCAGCCTGGCGGAAGTGTCGGGACTGCAGCCCGGCGATCTGCTCCTCGAACTCAATCGGCAACCCATCCCCAACTTCAGCACATTTCAACGGCTTGCCGAGCCGCTGCGCTCCACAGATCTCGCGCTCCTGCTCATCAACAGGCAGGGCAGCCTGCTCTATATCCCGCTCCAAACCGAATAGTCAGGTCCTGACCCCACTGCTCCGGTCGCCGGCGCCTGCCCGCGGCTCGATTCTGCGCGGTGACCGGCCCGCGCCGGCTTGTAGGAATATGTAAAGAGATTGAATTTCCCGGCAACTGCGACATACTGATTTCGTATCGGGGGATGGTGTCGAGACAGCATGCTGGAGAGGTGAGTTGTGTGGTCAATGAGAGCGGTGAGCGGTCTATTGTTGCTGTGGGGGTGTTCGGCCTGTGCCCCGGAGCCGGATCAGGCGCCGTCGTATCTGATCGGGGTGTGGGAAACCACAAGCGACGGGTATGCCGATCAACATATGTTCATTGACCAAGCCCGGATCGGGTTCGGGACCAGCGCGGTGGCGGCGAACGGCTATCTGATTACGAAGGTCGACGAAAGCCGGGAAGGCGCCAGGACATTGTTTCTCGTCTCGTATCAGGATGCCGAGCAGGCGAAGTATCAATTGGCGTTTTATTATGATCCCGCCGGAGGCGGACGCATCACGTTTAAGAACCAGGGCCATTTGATCTGGACGAAGCGGGCGGCGACCACATGAGCAGGCCGCGATTCAGACGGCATTTTTTGTGGGATACGGTCCAGCCGCGCTTTCTGTGCTTGAGTCTCCTCTATGTGGTGGTGGTGATCGCCGCAGTCTCGGGTGCGTTATTTCTCCCGCTGATGCTGCAACTGGACCATCTTCCGCTTTCCTCGGTCGAGGCGCAGCGAGTGGCCGATCAGTTCGAATTGTTGCACAGCCGGTTCTGGCCGGCCGTCGCGGTGGTGTCGTTGCTGTTGATCGTGCACGGCGTATTTTTTACGCACCGCATCGCGGGCCCGCTCTATCGCTTTCGCCGGATTTTCCAGTCGGTGGCGAACGGGGATTTGACCGTGCGCACGTCGATTCGGAAGAGCGACTATCTGCATGCCGAAGCTCAATGTCTGGGCGAAATGGTCGGCGCGCTCCGCGAAAAGATCTCCCGGATCGAGGCACACCATGCCGACATGGCCCCGCAATTGGAACGGCTGAAGGCGGCGGCTGCCCGTGGGGCGTTGCGCGAGGTCGAGCAGGAAACCGACCGGTTGCGTGCCACGATCGAACAGCTGGCCCTGGCAATGGAGCCGTTCCAGACGAAAACGGAAACAGTTCAGAAGCCATCCGCGCCGCTGCCTGCCGCGTCAGGATTCTAGGGTCGCTATGGCATACGTCCCCCTCGATCGTCGTCAGCAGGGATTCACCATCGTTGAATTGGCAATTGTGATGGTGATTGTGGGTGCCCTGGCCGGGTTAGCCGTGCCGGCCTATCTGGGATATTTGGATAAGGCCAGGCTCACGCGCTGCATCGCCGAAATTCGTTACATTGCCCGTGCCGTCGATTCGTACCATACCGCCTACGACGTCTACCCGAACACACTGGCCGAGGCAGGAGCCGGAGACATGGTCGATCCCTGGGGGAATGCTTACGCCTATCTGAATATTGCGGCGCTCATGCTGCCAGGTTCGGGCCATGGTGGGGGATCGGGCGGCGCAGGGGGTGGTGG